>NZ_MIIV01000099.1:0-37277 GCF_001743015.1 Shigella sp. FC1567 | reverse complement strand
TTTCTGGTGCGTACCGGGCTGAGAGGCGGTGTAAGTGAACTGTAGTTGCCATGTTTTACGGCAATGAGAGCAGAGATAGCGCTGATGTCCGGCAGTGCTTTTGCCGTTACGCACCACGCCTTCAGTAGCTGAGCAGGAAGGACATCTGATGGAAATGGAAGCCACGCAAGCACCTTAAAATCACCATCATACACTAAATCAGTAAGTTGGCAGCATTACCCGTTTCTGGATGGTTATGTACTGGTAATGATTGGCGTGGCGCTGGAGCAACTGACTCCGGCGCTAAAACTGGACGCTGACTGGATTGGCTTGTTGGGCGCGGGAACGCTCGCCGGGCTGTTCGTTGGCACATCGCTGTTTGGCTATATTTCCGATAAAGTCGGACGGCGCAAAATGTTCCTCATTGATATCATCGTCATCGGCGTGATATCGGTGGCGACGATGTTTGTTTCATCCCCCGTCGAACTGTTGGTGATGCGGGTACTTATCGGCATTGTCATCGGTGCCGATTATCCCATCGCCACCTCAATGATCACCGAGTTCTCCAGTACCCGTCAGCGGGCATTTTCCATCAGCTTTATCGCCGCCATGTGGTATGTCGGCGCGACCTGCGCCGATCTGGTCGGCTACTGGCTTTATGATGTGGAAGGCGGCTGGCGCTGGATGCTGGGTAGCGCGGCGATCCCCTGTTTGTTGATTTTGATTGGTCGATTCGAACTGCCTGAATCTCCCCGCTGGTTATTACGCAAAGGGCGAGTAAAAGAGTGCGAAGAGATGATGATAAAACTGTTTGGCGAACCGGTGGCTTTCGATGAAGAGCAGCCGCAGCAAACCCGTTTTCGCGATCTGTTTAATCGCCGCCATTTTCCTTTTGTTCTGTTTGTTGCCGCCATCTGGACCTGCCAGGTGATCCCAATGTTCGCCATTTACACCTTTGGCCCGCAAATCGTTGGTTTGTTGGGATTGGGTGTTGGCAAAAACGCGGCGCTGGGGAACGTGGTGATTAGCCTGTTCTTTATGCTCGGCTGTATTCCGCCGATGCTGTGGTTAAACACTGCCGGACGGCGTCCATTGTTGATTGGCAGCTTTGCCATGATGACGCTGGCGCTGGCGGTTTTGGGGCTGATCCCGGATATGGGGATCTGGCTGGTAGTGATGGCCTTTGCGGTGTATGCCTTTTTCTCTGGCGGGCCGGGTAATTTGCAGTGGCTCTATCCTAATGAACTCTTCCCGACAGATATCCGCGCCTCTGCCGTGGGCGTGATTATGTCCTTAAGCCGTATTGGCACCATTGTTTCGACCTGGGCACTGCCGATCTTTATCAATAATTACGGTATCAGTAACACGATGCTAATGGGGGCGGGTATCTCGCTGTTTGGCTTGTTGATTTCCGTAGCGTTTGCCCCGGAGACATCGAGGGATGTCATTGGCGCAAACCAGCAATATGACGATCCGCGGGCAGAGAATGGGGTAAATTGTTCAGATTTCTCTCTTTTCTGAATCAATATTATTGACTATAAGCCGCGTGAATATATGACTACACTTTGTGGGAAAACAAAGGCGTAATCACGCGGGCTACCTATGATTCTTATAATTTATGCGCATCCGTATCCGCATCATTCCCATGCGAATAAACGGATGCTTGAACAGGCAAGGACGCTGGAAGGCGTCGAAATTCGCTCTCTTTATCAACTCTATCCTGACTTCAATATCGATATTGCCGCCGAGCAGGAGGCGCTGTCTCGCGCCGATCTGATCGTCTGGCAGCATCCGATGCAGTGGTACAGCATTCCTCCGCTTCTTAAACTTTGGATCGATAAAGTTTTGTCGCACGGCTGGGCTTACGGTCACGGCGGCAAGGCGCTGCATGGCAAACATTTGCTGTGGGCGGTGACGACCGGCGGCGGGGAAAGCCATTTTGAAATTGGTGCGCATCCGGGCTTTGATGTGCTGTCGCAGCCGCTACAGGCGACGGCAATCTACTGCGGGCTGAACTGGCTGCCACCGTTTGCCATGCACTGCACCTTTATTTGTGACGACGAAACCCTCGAAGGGCAGGCGCGTCACTATAAGCAACGTCTGCTGGAATGGCAGGAGGCCCATCATGGATAGCCATACGCTGATTCAGGCGCTGATTTATCTCGGTTCGGCAGCGCTGATTGTACCCATTGCGGTACGTCTTGGTCTGGGATCGGTACTTGGCTACCTGATCGCCGGCTGCATTATTGGCCCGTGGGGGCTGCGACTGGTGACCGATGCCGAATCTATTCTGCACTTTGCCGAGATTGGGGTGGTGCTGATGCTGTTTATTATCGGCCTCGAACTCGATCCACAAAGGCTGTGGAAGCTGCGTGCGGCAGTGTTCGGCGGTGGCGCATTGCAGATGGTGATTTGCGGCGGCCTGCTGGGGCTGTTCTGCATGTTACTTGGGCTGCGCTGGCAGGTCGCGGAATTGATCGGCATGACGCTGGCGCTCTCCTCTACGGCGATTGCCATGCAGGCGATGAATGAACGCAATCTGATGGTGACGCAAATGGGTCGCAGTGCCTTTGCGGTGCTGCTGTTCCAGGATATCGCGGCGATCCCGCTGGTGGCGATGATTCCGCTACTGGCAACGAGCAGTGCCTCGACGACGATGGGCGCATTTGCTCTCTCGGCGTTAAAAGTGGCGGGTGCGCTGGTGCTGGTGGTATTGCTGGGGCGCTATGTCACGCGTCCGGCGCTGCGTTTTGTAGCCCGCTCTGGCTTGCGGGAAGTGTTTAGTGCCGTGGCGTTATTCCTCGTGTTTGGCTTTGGTTTGCTGCTGGAAGAGGTCGGCTTGTCGATGGCGATGGGCGCGTTTCTGGCGGGCGTACTGCTGGCAAGCTCGGAATACCGTCATGCGCTGGAGAGCGATATCGAACCCTTTAAAGGTTTGCTGTTGGGGCTGTTTTTCATCGGTGTTGGCATGTCGATAGACTTTGGCACGCTGCTTGAAAACCCATTGCGCATTGTCATTTTGCTGCTCGGTTTCCTCATCATCAAAATCGCCATGCTGTGGCTGATTGCCCGACCGTTGCAAGTGCCAAATAAACAGCGTCGTTGGTTTGCGGTGTTGTTAGGGCAGGGCAGTGAGTTTGCCTTTGTGGTATTTGGCGCGGCGCAGATGGCGAATGTGCTGGAGCCGGAGTGGGCGAAATCGCTGACCCTGGCGGTGGCGCTGTCGATGGCGGCAACGCCGATTCTGCTGGTGATCCTCAATCGCCTTGAGCAATCTTCTACTGAAGAGGCGCGTGAAGCCGATGAGATCGACGAAGAACAGCCGCGGGTAATCATTGCCGGATTCGGTCGTTTTGGGCAGATCACCGGACGTTTACTGCTCTCCAGCGGGGTGAAAATGGTGGTGCTCGATCACGATCCGGACCATATCGAAACCTTGCGTAAATTTGGTATGAAAGTGTTTTATGGCGATGCCACGCGGATGGATTTACTGGAATCTGCGGGAGCGGCGAAAGCGGAAGTGCTGATTAACGCCATCGACGATCCGCAAACCAACCTGCAACTGACAGAGATGGTGAAAGAACACTTCCCGCATTTGCAGATTATTGCCCGCGCCCGCGATGTCGACCACTACATTCGTTTGCGTCAGGCAGGCGTTGAAAAGCCGGAGCGTGAAACCTTCGAAGGTGCGCTGAAAACCGGGCGTCTGGCACTGGAAAGTTTAGGTCTGGGGCCGTATGAAGCGCGAGAACGTGCCGATGTGTTCCGCCGCTTTAATATTCAGATGGTGGAAGAGATGGCAATGGTTGAGAACGACACCAAAGCCCGCGCGGCGGTCTATAAACGCACCAGCGCGATGTTAAGTGAGATCATTACCGAGGACCGCGAACATCTGTCATTAATTCAACGACATGGCTGGCAGGGAACCGAAGAAGGTAAACATACCGGCAACATGGCGGATGAACCGGAAACGAAACCCTCATCCTAATAAAGAGTGACATAAATCACACTTTACAGCTAACTGTTTGTTTTTGTTTCATTGTAATGCGGCGAGTCCAGGGAGAGAGCGTGGACTCGCCAGCAGAATATAAAATTTTCCTCAACATCATCCTCGCACCAGTCGACGACGGTTTACGCTTTACGTATAGTGGCGACAATTTTTTTTTATCGGGAAATCTCAATGATCAGTCTGATTGCGGCGTTAGCGGTAGATCGCGTTATCGGCATGGAAAACGCCATGCCGTGGAACCTGCCTGCCGATCTCGCCTGGTTTAAACGCAACACCTTAAATAAACCCGTGATTATGGGCCGCCATACCTGGGAATCAATCGGTCGTCCGTTGCCAGGACGCAAAAATATTATCCTCAGCAGTCAACCGGGTACGGACGATCGCGTAACGTGGGTGAAGTCGGTGGATGAAGCCATCGCGGCGTGTGGTGACGTACCAGAAATCATGGTGATTGGCGGCGGTCGCGTTTATGAGCAGTTCCTGCCAAAAGCGCAGAAACTGTATCTGACGCATATCGACGCAGAAGTGGAAGGCGACACCCATTTCCCGGATTACGAGCCGGATGACTGGGAATCGGTATTCAGCGAATTCCACGATGCTGATGCGCAGAACTCTCACAGCTATTGCTTTGAGATTCTGGAGCGGCGGTAATTTTGTATAGAATTTACGGCTAGTGCCGGATGCGACGCCGGTCGCGTCTTATCCGGCCTTCCTATATCAGGCTGTGTTTAAGACGCCGCCGCTTCGCCCAAATCCTTATGCCGGTTCGACGGCTGGACAAAATACTGTTTATCTTCCCAGCGCAGGCAGGTTAATGTACCACCCCAGCAGCAGCCGGTATCCAGCGCGTATATACCTTCCGGCGTACCTTTGCCCTCCAGCGATGCCCAGTGACCAAAGGCGATGCTGTATTCTTCAGCGACAGGGCCAGGAATCGCAAACCACGGTTTCAGTGGGGCAGGGGCCTCTTCCGGCGATTCTTTGCTGTACATATCCAGTTGACCGTTCGGGAAGCAAAAACGCATACGGGTAAAGGCGTTGGTGATAAAACGCAGTCTTCCCAGCCCCCGCAATTCCGGTGACCAGTTATTTGGCATATCGCCGTACATAGCGTCGAGAAAGAAGGGATAGGAGTCACTCGATAGCACCGCTTCTACATCGCGCGCGCACTCTTTGGCGGTCTGTAGATCCCACTGCGGCGTGATCCCTGCGTGGGCCATCACCAACTTTTTCTCTTCGTCGATTTGCAGCAAAGGCTGGCGACGCAGCCAGTTAAGCAGCTCGTCGGCATCCGGCGCTTCCAGCAGCGGTGTCAGGCGATCTTTCGGTTTATTGCGGCTGATCCCGGCAAATACCGCCAGCAGATGCAGATCGTGATTGCCCAGCACCAGACGTACGCTGTCGCCTAAGGATTTCACATAGCGCAGAACATCCAGCGAACCCGGGCCGCGCGCGACCAGATCGCCCGTCAGCCAGAGGGTATCTTTCCCAGGGGTAAATTCTACTTTATGCAGCAATGCGATCAGTTCATCGTAACAACCATGAACGTCGCCAATAAGGTATGTCGCCATATTCTTTTAATGAATGAGTGTGGGAACGGCGAGTCGGAATACGGGAATGTCGATGCTGAAAGGGACGCCATTTTCATCGATCATTTCGTAGTGACCCTGCATGGTGCCCAGCGGGGTTTCAATGATTGCACCGCTGGTGTACTGGTACTCTTCGCCAGGCGCGATAAGTGGCTGGACGCCAACCACTCCTTCGCCCTGGACTTCGGTTTCACGGCCATTGCCATTGGTGATCAGCCAGTAACGCCCCAACAACTGCACTGGCGCTCGCCCCAGATTGCGTATGGTTACGGTATAAGCAAAAACGTAACGTTCATTATCAGGTGAAGATTGTGCCTCAATGTAGACGCTTTGAACCTGAATACACACTCGGGGCGAATTGATCATCGTTAACTCTCCTGCAAAGGCGCGTTCTCCGCCAGATAGTTCGCCATCTGGCAATATTGCGCGACAGAGATATTTTCCGCTCGCATCGCCGGGTCGATCCCCATTCCCGTTAACACCTCGACGCTAAACAGGTTGCCGAGGCTGTTACGAATGGTTTTACGACGCTGGTTAAAGGCTTCGGTGGTGATGCGGCTCAACACACGAACATCTTTAACCGGGTGAGGCATCGTTGCATGAGGAACCAGGCGCACGACGGCGGAATCCACTTTGGGTGGTGGTGTAAAGGCTGACGGCGGAACTTCCAGTACCGGGATCACGTTGCAATAGTATTGCGCCATGACGCTTAATCGACCATACGCTTTGCTGTTCGGTCCTGCAACCAGACGATTCACCACCTCTTTTTGCAACATAAAGTGCATGTCGGCAATGGCATCAGTATAGCTAAACAGATGGAACATCAACGGCGTGGAGATGTTATAAGGCAGGTTGCCGAAAACACGCAGCGGCTGACCCATTTTCTCGGCCAGTTCGTCAAAGTTAAAGGTCATCGCATCCTGCTGATAAATCGTCAGTTTCGGGCCTAAGAATGGATGCGTTTGCAGACGTGCCGCCAGATCGCGGTCAAGTTCGATGACCGTCAGCTGGTCCAGACGTTCGCCGACCGGCTCGGTCAATGCCGCCAGACCGGGGCCGATTTCGACCATTGCCTGGCCCTTTTGCGGGTTAATGGCAGAAACAATGCTGTCGATCACGAACTGATCGTTGAGAAAGTTTTGCCCGAAGCGTTTACGGGCTAAGTGGCCCTGGTGGACTCGATTATTCATTGGGTGTTAACAATCATTTTGATGGCGAGATTAAGCGCCGTAATAAAACTGCCGACATCGGCTTCGCCACGTCCCGCCAGTTCAAGCGCGGTGCCGTGGTCCACTGATGTGCGAATAAAGGGCAGGCCCAGCGTAATGTTCACACCGCGCCCGAAGCCCTGGTATTTTAGCACGGGAAGACCCTGATCGTGGTACATCGCCAGCACGGCGTCGGCGTTATCGAGATATTTCGGCTGAAACAGGGTATCGGCAGGCAGCGGCCCGTTGAGTATCATCCCCTGCGCCCGCAGCTCGTCGAGCACCGGAATAATGGTGTCTATCTCTTCCGTACCCATATGACCGCCTTCGCCCGCGTGCGGATTCAGCCCGCAGACCAGAATGCGCGGTTCGGCAATACCAAATTTTGTACGCAAATCGTGATGCAAAATAGCAATCACTTCGTGCAAAAGTGCAGGGGTGATAGCATCTGCGATATCGCGCAGCGGTAAATGCGTCGTTGCCAGCGCCACGCGAAGTTCTTCGGTCGCCAGCATCATCACCACTTTTTTCGCCTGCGAGCGCTCTTCGAAAAACTCGGTATGACCAGTAAACGGAATACCTGCGTCGTTAATGACGCCTTTATGCACGGGGCCTGTGATCAGCGCAGCAAATTCACCGTTCAGACAGCCATCACACGCTCGCGCCAGCGTCTCCACCACGTAATGCCCATTTTCAATCGCTAACTGCCCCGCAGTGACAGATTCGCGTAGCGCGACAGGAAGTAGCGTTAATGTGCCCGCAGTTTGCGGTTGTGCAGGGGAGTTGGGGGAATAAGGGCGGAGGGTGAGCGGCAAACCGAGCATCGCTGCCCGGTCGGTAAGGAGAGTGGCATCGGCACAAACAACCAGTTCGACCGGCCACTCACGCTGTGCAAGCTGGACAACTAAGTCCGGGCCAATCCCGGCGGGCTCGCCGGGAGTGATCACAACACGTTGGGTTTTAACCATTAGTTGCTCAGGATTTTAACGTAGGCGCTGGCGCGTTGTTCCTGCATCCAGCTTGCTGCTTCTTCCGAGAACTTACGGTTCATCAGCATGCGGTATGCACGATCCTTCTGCGCAGCGTCGGTTTTATCGACATTACGGGTATCCAGCAGTTCGATTAAATGCCAGCCGAATGAAGAGTGAACCGGTGCACTCATTTGACCTTTGTTCAGGCGGGTCAGGGCGTCACGGAAGGCCGGATCGAAAATATCTGGTGTAGCCCAGCCGAGATCACCGCCCTGGTTAGCAGAGCCTGGATCCTGAGAGAACTCTTTCGCTGCGGCAGCAAAAGTCGTTTTACCACTCTTGATATCGGCAGCAATCTGTTCCAGTTTCACACGGGCCTGTTCGTCAGTCATGATCGGCGACGGTTTCAGCAGAATATGGCGAGCATGAACTTCGGTCACCGAGATATTTTTGCTTTCGCCGCGCAGGTCGTTAACTTTCAGAATATGGAAGCCAACGCCGGAACGAATCGGGCCAACAATGTCGCCTTTCTTCGCGGTGCTTAATGCCTGGGCGAAGATACCCGGCAACTCCTGAATACGGCCCCAGCCCATCTGGCCGCCGTTCAGCGCCTGCTGGTCGGCAGAATGAGCAATCGCCAGCTTACCGAAATCAGCGCCGTTACGCGCCTGATCGACAATGGCGCGCGCCTGGCTTTCCGCTTCGTTCACCTGATCAGAAGTCGGGTTTTCCGGCAGCGGGATCAGGATGTGGCTCAGGTTCAGCTCAGTGCTGGCGTCGTTTTGGTTACCCACCTGCTGCGCCAGGGATTCGACTTCCTGCGGCAGGATGGTGATGCGACGACGCACCTCGTTGTTACGCACTTCAGAGATAATCATCTCTTTGCGGATCTGGTTACGATAGGTGTTGTAGTTCAGACCATCGTAAGCCAGACGGCTGCGCATCTGATCCAGCGTCATGTTGTTCTGTTTCGCGATGTTAGCAATCGCCTGATCCAGCTGCTCATCGGAGATTTTCACTCCCATTTTCTGCCCCATCTGCAGGATGATTTGATCCATGATCAAACGTTCCATGATTTGGTGGCGCAGCGTCGCGTCATCAGGAAGCTGCTGCCTTGCCTGCGCAGCGTTCAGTTTTACCGACTGCATTAATCCATCAACGTCGCTTTCCAGCACGACGCCGTTATTGACGACGGCTGCGACTTTATCGACTACCTGGGGGGCAGCGAAACTGGTATTCGCGATCATGGCGATACCGAGAAGCAGCGTTTTCCAGTTCTTCATACTTTTTCCATTTCAATTAACCGCACTGCGGATTACGTGGTAAATCAACAAATCACAAAGTGTTTTGATACGGCAGAATGTTCGAACGCAGCATCTCTTGCGTACCCAGACCGTAGTTGGAGCTCAGGCCGCGAAGTTCGATGTTAAAGCCGATTGCGTTGTCATATACCGCATGTTGTTTATCGTTATCCCAACCGTTCAGCTTCCGCTCGTAACCGACGCGAATTGCATAGCAGCAGGAGCTGTATTGCACACCTAACATAGAGTCGGCTTGCTTGTTCGCATTGGTGTCGTAGTAGTAGGCCCCAACAATGGACCAACGATCGGCAATTGGCCAGCTGGCGACAGCACCTACCTGCGAAATACCATTCTTATATTGCTCAGCAGTGGAATAGTACTTAGGCAGCGTAGCCTGAATATATTCCGGGCTGGCGTAACGGTAATTCAGCTGTACCAGACGGTCTTCATCCCGACGGTATTCAATGCTGGAGTTACTGGTCGCTACGTTATCCAGACGTGTATCGTACTGAATCCCGCCACGCAATCCCCAACGCTCGGAGATACGCCAGTAAGTATCGCCTGCCCACACCAGTGAGCCCGTTTTGTCGTCATTCTCCCATGTTATGTTGTCATCGCCAGTGCGAGACTCCGTGAAATAGTAGATTTGACCAACGGAAATATTAAAATGTTCAACGGCAGCATCATCATATATGCGAGATGTGACACCGGTCGTCACCTGGTTAGCGGAGGCAATACGGTCAAGACCGCCGTAAGTCCGGTCCCGGAACAGGCCAGAGTAGTCAGATTGCAGTAGAGACGAGTCGTAGTTATAGATGTCGCTCTGATCGCGATACGGCACGTACAAATACTGCGCGCGCGGTTCCAGCGTTTGGGTATAACCCGGAGCCAGCATTTCCATATCGCGTTCAAAGACCATTTTGCCGTCAACTTTGAATTGCGGCATAACGCGGTTAACGGATTCGTCCAGCTTGGTCGTGTTTCTGGAGTTATACCAGTCAAGATTGGTTTGCTGATAATGGGTTGCCAGCAACTTCGCTTCGGTATTGATGCTGCCCCAGTTATTAGAGAGCGGCAAATTGATGGTCGGTTCCAGGTGAACACGGGTTGCTTCAGGCATGTCGTCTCTGGTGTTAACAAAGTGCACTGCCTGGCCGTAAATACGCGTATCAAACGGACCAACATCATTCTGGTAGTAGTTAACGTCTAACTGCGGCTCTGCCGAGTAGCTACTGGTGTTCTGCTCGCTAAAGACCTGGAACTGCTTGGTTGAAACGGTGGCATTGAAGTTTTGCACCGCATAGCCAACGCTGAATTTTTGCGTTGCGTAGCCGTCAGTACTGGAACCGTACTTGTTATCGAAATCATTGAAGTAGCTAGGATCGCTGACCTTGGTGTAGTCTACGTTGAAACGCCACACTTGATCCATGACCCCGGAGTGTTGCCAGTAGAACAACCAACGACGTGAACTGTCATCGTTCGGGTGTTCATCTTCATAGACTTTATCTGAAGGCAGATAGTCCAGTTCCATCAAGCCAGCGCCCGCCTGGGAGAGGTAGCGGAATTCGTTCTCCCACATGATGTTGCCACGACGATGCATATAATGCGGCGTGATGGTGGCATCCATATTTGGCGCGATGTTCCAGTAATATGGCAGGTAGAACTCAAAGTAGTTGGTGGTGGTGTACTTGGCGTTCGGGATCAAGAAACCAGAGCGACGTTTGTCACCCACCGGCAACTGCAAATAGGGGCTATAAAAGATCGGTACTGGACCCACCTTAAAGCGGGCGTTCCAGATCTCCGCAACTTGTTCTTCGCGGTCATGAATAATTTCGCTACCTACCACGCTCCAGGTGTCAGAACCCGGCAGACAGGAGGTAAAGCTACCGTTATCCAGAATGGTATAGCGGTTTTCACCACGTTGTTTCATCAGGTCCGCTTTACCGCGGCCCTGGCGACCCACCATCTGGTAATCACCTTCCCAGACGTTGGTATCTTTGGTGTTCAGATTCGCCCAGCCTTTCGGCCCTTTGAGGATCACCTGGTTATCGTCGTAATGGACATTACCGAGCGCATCAACGGTTCGTACCGGCTCCGGTTGTCCTGGTGCCTCTTTTTGATGGAGCTGCACTTCGTCGGCCTGCAGACGGCTGTTACCCTGCATGATATCCACGCTGCCAGTAAACACGGCGTCATCCGGGTAGTCCCCTTTCGCGTGGTCAGCATTGATAGTCACGGGTAAGTCATTGGTATCGCCCTGTACCAGAGGACGGTCATAGCTTGGCACGCCCAACATGCACTGTGAGGCGAGGTCGGCTGCCAGTCCCTGTTGACTATAAAGGGCGGTGGCAATCATGGTGGCCAGGAGAGTGGGGATACGTTTTTTCATACGTTGATTTTATTGTTCCATCATCGGTAACGTTGCGCGTGACAAACGGTCAGAGACTAACGTACTCGTCATCTCTACGCTAGTGTTAATCCTGTCCGAATAGCGTCAGTGGTGTTAGGCACGGCATTGAATGACAGGTATGATAATGCAAATTATAGGCGATGTCCCACAATTGACTGCAGCCGGAAAACGGTAAAAGCACCTTTATATTGTGGGAGATAGCCCTGATATCCGTGTGTCGATTTGGGGAATATATGCAGTATTGGGGAAAAATCATTGGCGTGGCCGTGGCCTTACTGATGGGCGGCGGCTTTTGGGGCGTAGTGTTAGGCCTGTTAATTGGCCATATGTTTGATAAAGCCCGTAGCCGTAAAATGGCGTGGTTCGCCAACCAGCGTGAGCGTCAGGCGCTGTTTTTTGCCACCACTTTTGAAGTGATGGGGCATTTAACCAAATCCAAAGGTCGCGTCACGGAGGCTGATATTCATATCGCCAGCCAGCTGATGGACCGAATGAACCTTCATGGCGCTTCCCGTACTGCGGCGCAAAACGCGTTCCGGGTGGGAAAATCAGACAATTACCCGCTGCGCGAAAAGATGCGCCAGTTTCGCAGTGTCTGCTTTGGTCGTTTTGACTTAATTCGTATGTTTCTGGAGATCCAGATTCAGGCGGCGTTTGCTGATGGTTCACTGCACCCGAATGAACGGGCGGTGCTGTATGTCATTGCAGAAGAATTAGGGATCTCCCGCGCCCAGTTTGACCAGTTTTTGCGCATGATGCAGGGCGGTGCACAGTTTGGCGGCGGTTATCAGCAGCAATCTGGCGGTGGTAACTGGCAGCAAGCGCAGCGTGGCCCGACGCTGGAAGATGCCTGTAATGTGCTGGGTGTGAAGCCGACGGATGATGCGACCACCATTAAACGAGCCTACCGTAAGCTGATGAGTGAACACCATCCCGATAAGCTGGTGGCGAAAGGTTTGCCGCCTGAGATGATGGAGATGGCGAAGCAGAAAGCGCAGGAAATTCAGCAGGCATATGAGCTGATAAAGCAGCAGAAAGGGTTTAAATAAGTTTTAAACTGTAGGCCTGATAAGACGCGGCCCGCGTCGCATCAGGCAATCGGCGCACAATTGCCGGATTCGGCGTGAACGCCTTATCCGCCTACCGAACTGCGCCAGCGTGACTATTAAAAATCCGCTGGCGCTTTAAACGTCATACTATTGCCATACGCCGGATGGGTAATCGTCAACATCTCTGCATGTAGCAACAAACGCGGTGCCATCGCTCTCGCTTCTGGTGATGCATAAAAACGATCGCCGAGAATCGGATGCCCCAGCGCCAGCATATGCACACGCAATTGATGCGAACGCCCAGTAATCGGTTTTAACACCACTCTTGCCGTGTTATCCGCCGCATACTCCACCACTTCATATTCCGTCTGCGCAGGTTTACCCGTTTCGTAACAGACTTTCTGTTTCGGGCGGTTTGGCCAGTCGCAAATCAGCGGCAGATCCACCAGACCTTCCGCAGGGGATGGATGCCCCCAGACGCGGGCCACATACTGCTTTTTCGGCTCGCGCTCGCGGAACTGGCGTTTTAACTCCCGCTCCGCGGCTTTGGTCAGCGCCACTACAATCACGCCGCTGGTAGCCATATCCAGACGATGCACCGATTCTGCCTGCGGATAATCACGCTGAATGCGCGTCATCACGCTGTCTTTGTGCTCTTCCAGACGCCCCGGCACAGACAACAAACCGCTCGGCTTGTTAACCACCATAATGTGGTCATCCTGATACAGGATAACCAACCAGGGTTCCTGCGGTGGATTGTAGTTTTCCATCCCCATTTTCGGCTCCGTTACTGATGCGTTACAACGATCAAACGCAGGGCATCCAGACGCCAACCTGCCTGATCCAGGCTTTCCATTACCTGCTGACGGTTGCTCTCAATGGCGGTCAGTTCGTCGTCACGAATGTTCGGGTTCACTGCACGCAGAGCTTCCAGACGAGACAGCTCGGCAGACAGTTTTTCGTCGGCTTCGTTACGCGCTGCATCAATCAATGCACGGGCAGATTTCTCGATCTGCGCTTCACCCAGTTGAAGGATAGCGTGAACATCCTGCTGCACGGCGTTAACCAGTTTGCTGCCGGTGTGACGGTTAACCGCGTTAAGCTGGCGGTTAAAGGTTTCAAACTCTACCTGCGCCGCCAGGTTGTTGCCGTTTTTATCCAGCAGCATACGTACCGGCGTCGGTGGCAGGAAGCGGTTGAGCTGCAACTGCTTCGGAGCCTGGGCTTCAACCACATAAATCAGTTCCACCAACAGCGTACCTACCGGCAACGCTTTGTTTTTTAACAGTGAAATCGTGCTGCTACCGGTATCGCCAGAAAGGATCAGATCCAGACCGTTGCGGATCAGCGGATGCTCCCAGGTAATAAACTGTGCATCTTCACGCGCCAGCGCCACTTCACGATCAAAGGTGATGGTGATGCCATCTTCCGACAGGCCAGGGAAGTCCGGCACCAGCATATGATCGGACGGCGTCAGCACGATCATGTTGTCGCCGCGATCGTCCTGATTGATACCGATAATATCGAGCAGGTTCATGGCGAAGGCGATCAGGTTGGTATCGTCATCCTGCTCTTCAATGCTTTCTGCCAGTGCCTGGGCTTTTTCGCCACCGTTGGAGTGGATTTCCAGCAGGCGGTCACGACCCTGTTCCAGCTGTGCTTTCAGCGCTTCATGTTGCTCGCGGCAGTTTTTGATCAGATCGTCAAAGCCTTCGGTTTGATCCGGTGAAGCCAGATAGTTAATCAGATCGTTGTATACGCTATCGTAAATAGTGCGTCCGGTCGGGCAGGTGTGCTCAAATGCATCCAGACCTTCGTGATACCAGCGCACCAGCACCGACTGAGCGGTTTTCTCCAGATAAGGCACATGGATCTGAATATCGTGCGCCTGGCCGATACGATCCAGACGACCAATACGCTGCTCCAGTAGATCCGGGTTGAATGGCAGGTCAAACATCACCATGTGGCTGGCGAACTGGAAGTTACGTCCTTCAGAACCGATTTCTGAGCACAGCAGTACCTGTGCGCCGGTGTCTTCTTCGGCAAACCAGGCGGCAGCGCGGTCACGTTCGATAATCGACATACCTTCGTGGAACACCGCAGCGCGAATACCTTCACGTTCGCGCAGTACCTGCTCCAGTTGCAGCGCAGTGGCAGCTTTGGCGCAGATCACCAGCACTTTCTGAGAGCGATGGCTGGTCAGGTAGCCCATCAGCCACTCAACGCGCGGATCGAAGTTCCACCAGGTGGCGTTATCACCTTCAAATTCCTGATAAATACGCTCCGGGTAGAGCATATCGCGAGCACGATCTTCCGCACTTTTACGTGCGCCCATAATGCCGGAGACTTTAATAGCCGTCTGATACTGCGTCGGTAGCGGCAGCTTAATGGTGTGCAGCTCGCGTTTCGGGAATCCTTTCACACCGTTACGCGTGTTACGGAACAGCACGCGGCTGGTGCCGTGGCGATCCATCAGCATCGAAACCAGCTCCTGACGGGCGCTCTGGGCATCTTCGCTGTCGCTGTTTGCTGCCTGCAACAGCGGCTCGATATCCTGCTCGCCGATCATCTCGCCGAGCATGTTCAGTTCGTCATTGCTCAGTTTGTTACCTGCCAGCAGCATGGCAACGGCGTCCGCAACCGGACGATAATTTTTCTGCTCTTCAACGAACTGCGCAAAATCGTGGAAACGGTTCGGGTCCAGCAGACGCAGACGGGCGAAGTGGCTTTCCATCCCCAGCTGTTCCGGGGTCGCGGTCAGCAGCAGAACGCCCGGCATGTGCTCTGCCAGTTGTTCAATGGCCTGATATTCACGGCTTGGCGCATCTTCGCTCCACACCAGGTGATGCGCTTCATCGACCACCAGCAGGTCCCATTCGGCTTCACAGAGATGTTCCAGGCGCTGTTTGCTACGACGGGCAAAATCCAGCGAGCAAATCACCAGCTGTTCGGTGTCGAACGGGTTGTAAGCATCGTGCTGAGCTTCGGCATAACGCTCATCATCAAACAGAGCAAAGCGCAGGTTGAAACGGCGCAGCATTTCTACCAGCCACTGATGCTGTAAGGTTTCCGGGACGATAATCAGCACACGTTCAGCAGCGCCAGAGAGCAGTTGCTGATGCAGGATCATCCCGGCTTCAATGGTTTTCCCTAAACCCACTTCGTCAGCCAGCAGGACGCGCGGCGCGTGGCGGCGGCCAACATCATGAGCGATGTTGAGCTGGTGCGGGATCAGGCTGGTACGCTGACCGCGCAGGCCGCTGTACGGCATACGGAACTGTTCGCTGGAATACTTACGCGCGCGATAACGCAGCGCAAAGCGGTCCATACGGTCAATCTGCCCGGCAAACAGGCGGTCCTGCGGTTTGCTGAACACCAGTTTGCTATCAAGGAAAACTTCACGCAGGGCTACGCCGGACTCTTCAGTATCCAGGCGAGTACCGATATAGGTCAGCAAGCCATTTTCTTCTTTTACTTCTTCGACTTGCATCTGCCAGCCGTCATGGCTGGTAATGGTATCACCAGGGTTGAACATCACGCGGGTCACGGGGGAATCACTGCGTGCGTACAGACGGTTTTCACCAGTAGATGGGAAAAGTAAAGTGACAGTTCGCGCATCCACCGCGACAACGGTTCCAAGTCCCAATTCGCTTTCTGTATCGCTGATCCAGCGTTGACCAAGTGTAAAAGGCATATGTGTTCGGCTCTATATCTTTAATTGCAGGCAATAACCACCCGCTACCGTGCTTATGAGGTAGTGGTGTTATTCAGGTCCAGGAATGGAAAGGGCGCTATGGTACTGGATGGCAAAGCATTCGTCACGCATCAAAATGGTATCTGGCGAACTCTTTTTTTGCTCAAAATAGCCCAAGTTGCCCGGTCATAAGTGTAGCAAAATTATCCTCAATAAAAGGGAGTATTCCCTCCGCCACGGGTTGTAGCTGGCGGGTCAGATAGTGTTCGTAATCCAGTGGTGAACGTTGGTAGTCCAGCGGCTCCGGGCCGTTGGTGGTCCATACGTACTTAATGGTGCCGCGATTCTGATATTGCAAGGGGCGACCACGCTTTTGGTTTTCTTCATCGGCAAGGCGAGCGGCGCGTACATGAGGCGGCACATTACGCTGATACTCGCTCAGCGGACGGCGAAGGCGTTTACGGTAAACCAGTCGCGCATCCAGTTCACCCGCCATCAGTTTGTCGATGGTTTCGCGTACATATTCCTGATATGGCTCGTTGCGGAAGATGCGCAGGTATAGCTCCTGCTGAAACTGCTGGGCCAGCGGCGTCCAGTCGGTGCGCACGGTTTCCAGCCCTTTAAACACCATCCGCTGTTTATCGCCCTCCTGAATCAGCCCGGCGTAGCGCTTTTTACTGCCGGTATCGGCTCCGCGAATGGTTGGCATCAGAAAACGGCAGAAATGGGTTTCATACTCCAGTTCTAATGCGCTGGTCAGCCGTTGTTTTTGCAGCGTTTCCGCCCACCAGGCGTTAACGTGCTGCACCAGTGCACGACCGATTTTCGCCGCTTCTTCTTCCGAATGTGCGCCTTTCAGCCAGACAAACGTTGAGTCGGTATCGCCGTAGATAACGTCGTAGCCCTGTGCTTCAATCAACGCTTTGGTTTGCCGCATGATCTGATGACCACGCATGGTGATCGACGATGCCAGCCGCGGATCGAAGAAGCGGCAGGCGGTGGTGCCGAGCACGCCATAAAAGGCATTCATGATGATTTTCAGCGCCTGCGACAGCGGTTTGTTACCCTGGCGTTTGGCTTCATCGCGCCCGTGCCAGATGTTAGTCACAATCTCCGGCAGGCAATGTTTTTCTCGCGAGAACCAGGCATCGAGAAAACCTTCGGTACTGTGCTCTGGATCAGGCTGCGCCATGCCTTCCACCAGCCCGACGGGATCAATCAGAAAGGTGCGGATGATCGACGGGTACAGGCTTTTATAGTCCAGCACCAGCACTGAATCATAAAGCCCTGGCCGTGAATCCATCACGTAGCCGCCAGGGCTGGCGTGCGGCGGCACTTCGCCGAGATTAGGCGCGACATAACCAGCGCGATGCATTCGCGGAAAATAGAGATGACCAAATGCCGCCACCGAACCGCCGTGTCGGTCCACCGGCAGGCCGTTCACCGTTGCCCGTTCGAGTAAAAATGGCATGATTTCAGTTTTGTGGAAGATCTGCGTCACCAGCTCGCAATCTTTCAGGTTATAAGTTGCCAGCGCAGGTTTATCTTCGGCGAAACGGCGGTCAATTTCGTCCATTCGATCCCACGGGTTATCGATAGATTTTCCTTCGCCTAATAGCTCCTGAGCGACAGTTTCCAGCGAGAATGAAGAGAAATTCCAGAACGCGGATTTCAGCGCCTCGATACCGTCGATAATTAGCCGACCTTTAGCCTGGGCAAAAAAGACGCCGTTTTTAAAGCCGTGCTCGCGCCACTCCAGCTCGCTATTATCGCGCCCAAGACGCAGCGGAAGACGGTAACGCTCGGCATGTTTTTGCAGCATTCGCAGATCGAACTGCACCACGTTCCAACCGATGATCACATCAGGATCGTAGTTGGCAAACCAGGCGTTGAGTTTTTCCAGCAACTGCGGGCGGCTGGCGACGTATTCCAGTTCGAAATCAAGCGAGGAGGCGTCGCCATTCTCCGACCCCAGCATATAAACGATGCGCTGCCCGCAGCCTTCCAGGCCGATGCAGTACAGCTCACCGTGGCGGGTGGTTTCAATATCTATAGAAACCCACTTGAGCGGCGGACGATAGTCGGGATGCGGTTTCAGACGGGCATTAACGATAGTGCCATTGTGCATATCACCCTCGACCCACACCGGTGAGGTGATAAACCGCTCCATCAGATAGCGTTCTGGCGGGCGCACATCGGCCTCGTAGACGGTAACGCCACCTTCACGCAGGCGCTTTTCGTAATTCATCAATTGGCGATGGGCGCGACAGTAAAGGCCATACACCGGCTGGCGGTGAAAATCCTTTAACGCCAGCGGTGTCAGGCGAAAGCCTTGTTCACCCTGCAAAATATGCTGAGCGCGGGGAACCTGATCGGCGGGAATAAACGCCACGGACTCTTGCGGTGCAAGCGTAACCTGCAACGGCCCGTTGTCCGTCGCCAGCCAGAAGGAGACTTCTGTCCCTTGCGGGGTGTCCCGCCAGTGTCGGGTTAAGATAAAACCTGCCTGCGCCACGCTGAAAATCCATCAAAAAACCAGGCTTGAGTATAGCCTGGTTTCGTTTGATTGGCTGTGGTTTTATACAGTCATTACTGCCCGTAATATGCCTTCGCGCCATGCTTACGCAGATAGTGTTTATCCAGCAGCGTTTGCTGCATATCCGGTAACTGCGGCGCTAACTGACGGCAGAATATCTCCATATAAGCGACCTCTTCCAGCACGATGGCGTTATGCACCGCATCTTCGGCATTTTTGCCCCATGCAAACGGGCCGTGGGAATGGACCAGAACGCCGGGCATTTGCGCTGCATCGATACCCTGTTTTTCAAAGGTTTCTACGATGACGTTACCGGTTTCCCACTCATATTCGCCGTTGATTTCTGCGTCGGTCATTTTGCGGGTGCAGGGAATGGTGCCGTAGAAATAGTCGGCGTGGGTGGTGCCGGTTGCTGGAATCGACTGACCCGACTGCGCCCAGATGGTGGCGTGGCGCGAGTGCGTATGCACAATGCCGCCAATGGAGGGGAATGCCTGATAGAGCAGCCGGTGAGTTGGCGTGTCGGAGGAGGGCTTTTTCGTACCTTCAACCACTTCACCTGTTTCGATGCTAACCACGACCATATCGTCAGCGGTCATGACGCTGTAATCGACGCCGGAAGGTTTGATCACAAAGACGCCGCGCTCGCGATCAACGGCGCTGACGTTGCCCCATGTGAGCGTGACCAGGTTGTGTTTTGGCAGCGCCAGGTTGGCTTCTAATACCTGGCGTTTGAGATCTTCTAACATGTTGACTCCTTCGTGCCGGATGCGCTTCGCTTATCCGGTCTACAAAATCGCAGCGCGTAGGCCTGATAAGACGCGCCAGCGTCGCATCAGGCGTTGAATGCCGGATGCGCTTTGCTTATCCGGCCTACAAAATCGCAGCGTGTAGGCCAGATAAGACGCGTCAGCGTCGCATCAGGCGTTACATACCTGATGTGGCTACTTAGCGACGAAATCCGTAATACACTTCGTTCCAGCGCAGTGCGTCTTTAAACGCTGGCAGGCGGGTGTCGTTATCAATCACCGTGATTTCAATGTCGTGCATCTCGGCGAACTGACGCATATCGTTGAGGTTCAGCGCATGGCTGAAGACGGTATGGTGCGCGCCACCAGCGAGGATCCACGCTTCGGAAGCAGTTGGCAGATCCGGTTGCGCTTTCCACAGCGCATTCGCCACCGGCAGTTTCGGCAGGGAGTGCGGTGTTTTCACCGTGTCGATACAGTTAACCAGCAGACGGTAACGATCGCCGAGATCAATCAGGCTGGCGACAATCGCTGGACCGGTTTGGGTATTGAAGATCAGTCGGGCAGGATCGTCCTTACCACCAATACCGAGATGCTGAACGTCGAGGATCGGTTTCTCTTCTACGGCAATCGACGGGCAGACTTCCAGCATATGGGAGCCGAGCACCAGGTCATTACCTTTCTCGAAGTGATAGGTGTAGTCCTCCATAAAGGAGGTGCCGCCCTGCAGACCGGTTGACATCACCTTCATGATGCGAAGCAGGGCGGCGGTTTTCCAGTCGCCTTCGCCCGCAAAGCCGTAACCCTGCTGCATCAGACGCTGTACGGCCAGACCTGGAAGCTGTTTCAGACCGTGCAAATCTTCAAAGGTGGTGGTGAACGCGTGGAAGCCACCTTGTTCCAGGAAACGCTTCATCCCCAGCTCAATACGCGCCGCTTCCAGCACGTTCTGTCGTTTTTCGCCGTGGATTTGTGTGGCAGGCGTCATGGTGTAGCAGCTTTCGTACTCATCGACCAGCGCGTTAACATCGCCGTCGCTGATGGAGTTCACCACCTGCACCAGATCGCCAACCGCCCAGGTATTGACGGAGAAACCGAACTTGATCTGTGCGGCAACTTTATCACCATCGGTGACCGCTACTTCACGCATGTTATCGCCAAAACGGCAGACTTTCAGATGACGGGTATCCTGTTTAGAGACCGCCTGACGCATCCAGGAGCCGATACGCTCATGGGCTTGTTTATCCTGCCAGTGACCGGTAACCACGGCATGTTGCTGACGCATACGCGCGCCAATGAAGCCGAACTCGCGACCGCCATGTGCAGTCTGGTTCAGGTTCATAAAGTCCATATCGATACTGTCCCACGGCAGCGCCGCGTTAAACTGGGTGTGGAATTGCAGCAACGGTTTGTTGAGCATGGTCAGGCCGTTGATCCACATTTTGGCCGGGGAGAAGGTGTGCAGCCACACCACCAGACCAGCGCAACGATCGTCGTAATTCGCGTCGCGGCAAATAGCGGTGATTTCATCCGGCGTGGTGCCCAGCGGTTTCAACACCAGTTTGCAGGGCAGTTTCGCTTCCGTATTCAGCGCATTAACAACGTGCTCGGCATGTTGGGTGACCTGACGCAGGGTTTCCGGGCCATACAGATGCTGGCTGCCAATGACAAACCACACTTCATAATTATCAAAAATCGTCATTATCGTGTCCTTATAGAGTCGGAACGGCCTGGGCAGCCTGTGCCGGGGCGGAAGTTGGAAGATAGTGTTGTTCGGCGCTCATCGCCCATTGCTGATAGCGGCGATAAAGCTGTTCAAAGCGTTGTGTCTGTTCGCTGCGCGGTTGCAGGGTTTTCTCTACCGCACTGGCCATTTTTTGCTGGGCTGATGGGATGTCTGCGTGCACTTTCGCGGCGACGGCAGCAAAAATCGCCGCACCGAGCGCACAGCACTGGTCAGAGGCAACAATTTGCAGCGGGCGATTCAGCACGTCGCAGCAGGCCTGCATAATGACCTGGTTTTTCCGCGCGATGCCGCCCAGCGCCATCACGTTATTGACGGCGATCCCCTGATCGGTAAAGCACTCCATGATTGCGCGTGCGCCAAAGGCGGTGGCAGCAATCAAACCGCCAAACAGCAGCGGAGCGTCGGTAGCGAGGTTAAGATCGGTAATCACCCCTTTCAGGCGTTGGTTAGCGTTCGGTGTGCGGCGGCCGTTAAACCAGTTGAGCACCACCGGCAGGTGATCCAGAGACGGATTTTTGGCCCATGCTTCGGTCAGCGCCGGAAGCAGTTGTTTCTGGCTGGCGTTGATTTGCGCTTTCAGTTCCGGATGCTGGGCGGCAAGCTGTTCCAGCGGCCAGCCGAGTACGCGATCAAACCAGGCGTAGATATCACCAAACGCCGATTGGCCTGCTTCCAGACCGATAAATCCAGGTACCACGCTGCCATCAACCTGACCGCAAATACCTTTAACTGCCCGCTCGCCAACGCTCTGTTTGTCGGCAATCAGAATGTCGCAGGTGGAAGTACCGATAACTTTTACCAGTGCGTTAGGCTGTGCGCCTGCGCCAACTGCGCCCATATGGCAGTCAAACGCGCCGCCGGAAATCACCACGCTTTCAGGCAGGCCGAGACGCTGCGCCCATTCCGGGCATAAGGTGCCCACCGGAATATCGGCAGTCCAGGTGTCAGTGAACAGCGGGGAAGGCAAATGGCGATTGAGGATCGGGTCCAGCTCATCAAAGAAACTGGCTGGCGGCAAGCCGCCCCAGCTTTCGTGCCACAGAGATTTATGCCCGGCGCTGCAACGTCCGCGACGAATATCCTGCGGGCGGGTGGTACCGGAAAGCAGAGCTGGCACCCAGTCGCACAGCTCAATCCACGATGCGGCAGATTGCGCCACGGCGCTGTCCTGGCGAGTCACATGCAGGATTTTTGCCCAGAACCATTCGCTGGAATAAATACCACCAATGTAGCGGGAGTAGTCAACGTTGCCCGGCGCGTGGCACAAACGGGTAATCTCTTCCGCTTCTTCAACCGCAGTGTGGTCTTTCCACAATACGAACATCGCGTTTGGGTTTTCGGCAAACTCCGGGCGCAGCGCCAGCACGTTACCGTCGGCATCAATCGGTGCGGGCGTCGAGCCGGTACTGTCAACGCCAATCCCGACCACAGCTGCGCGCTGTTCGACGCTAAGCTCTGCAAGCACGGTTTTCAGTGCCGCTTCCATTGACTCAATGTAGTCACGCGGATGATGACGGAACTGGTTATTCGGGGCATCACAAAATTGCCCTTTTTGCCAACGGGGATACCACTCTACGCTGGTGGCGATCTCTTCACCGCTGGCGCAGTCCACCGCCAAAGCTCGCACAGAATCACTGCCAAAATCGAGGCCAATTGCAATCGCCATCGTTTCACTCCATCCAAAAAAACGGGTATGGAGAAACAGTAGAGAGTTGCGATAAAAAGCGTCAGGTAGGATCCGCTAATCTTATGGATAAAAATGCTATGGAATAGCAAAGTGTGACGCCGTGCAAATAATCAATGTGGACTTTTCTGCCGTGATTATAGACACTTTTGTTACGCGTTTTTGTCATGGCTTTGGTCCCGCTTTGTTACAGAATGCTTTTAATAAGCGGGGTTACCGGTTGGGTTAGCGAGAAGAGCCAGTAAAAGACGCAGTGACGGCAATGTCTGATGCAATATGGACAATTGGTTTCTTCTCTGAATGGCGGGAGTATGAAAAGTATGGCTGAAGCGCAAAATGATCCCCTGCTGCCGGGATACTCGTTTAATGCCCATCTGGTGGCGGGTTTAACGCCGATTGAGGCCAACGGTTATCTCGATTTTTTTATCGACCGACCGCTGGGAATGAAAGGTTATATTCTCAATCTCACCATTCGCGGTCAGGGGGTGGTGAAAAATCAGGGACGAGAATTTGTTTGCCGACCGGGTGATATTTTGCTGTTCCCGCCAGGAGAGATTCATCACTACGGTCGTCATCCGGAGGCTCGCGAATGGTATCACCAGTGGGTTTACTTTCGTCCGCGCGCCTACTGGCATGAATGGCTTAACTGGCCGTCAATATTTGCCAATACGGGTTTCTTTCGCCCGGATGAAGCGCACCAGCCGCATTTCAGCGACCTGTTTGGGCAAATCATTAACGCCGGGCAAGGGGAAGGGCGCTATTCGGAGCTGCTGGCGATAAATCTGCTTGAGCAATTGTTACTGCGGCGCATGGAAGCGATTAACGAGTCGCTCCATCCACCGATGGATAATCGGGTACGCGAGGCTTGTCAGTACATCAGCGATCACCTGGCAGACAGCAATTTTGATATCGCCAGCGTCGCACAGCATGTTTGCTTGTCGCCGTCGCGTCTGTCACATCTTTTCCGCCAGCAGTTAGGGATTAGCGTCTTAAGCTGGCGCGAGGACCAACGTATCAGCCAGGCGAAGCTGCTTTTGAGCACCACCCGGATGCCTATCGCCACCGTCGGTCGCAATGTTGGTTTTGACGATCAACTCTATTTCTCGCGGGTATTTAAAAAATGCACCGGGGCCAGCCCGAGCGAGTTCCGTGCCGGTTGTGAAGAAAAAGTGAATGATGTAGCCGTCAAGTTGTCATAATTGGTAACGAATCAGACAATTGACGGCTTGACGGAGTAGCATAGGGTTTGCAGAATCCCTGCTTCGTCCATTTGACAGGCACATTATGCAAGCATTGCTGGAACACTTTATTACCCAATCTACCGTGTATTCATTGATGGCGGTGGTGTTGGTGGCCTTTCTGGAGTCGCTGGCGCTGGTCGGTTTGATTCTACCCGGTACGGTGCTGATGGCGGGGCTGGGAGCGCTGATTGGCAGCGGCGAGTTAAGTTTCTGGCACGCCTGGCTGGCAGGGATTGTCGGTTGTCTGCTGGGCGACTGGATCTCCTTCTGGCTGGGCTGGCGTTTTAAAAAGCCGTTGCATCGCTGGTCATTTCTGAAGAAAAACAAAGCATTACTCGATAAAACTGAACATGCGTTGCATCAACACAGCATGTTCACCATTCTGGTCGGTCGCTTTGTTGGCCCGACGCGTCCGCTGGTGCCAATGGTGGCGGGAATGCTGGATCTGCCGGTGGCAAAATTCATTACGCCGAATATTATCGGCTGCCTGCTGTGGCCACCGTTTTACTTCCTGCCTGGGATTCTGGCGGGCGCGGCGATCGATATTCCAGCCGGAATGCAGAGCGGCGAGTTTAAATGGTTGCTGCTGGCGACGGCGGTATTTTTGTGGGTTGGTGGCTGGCTGTGCTGGCGGTTATGGCGCAGCGGTAAAGCAACCGATCGTTTAAGTCATTATTTGTCGCGCGGCCGTTTGTTGTGGCTGACGCCGTTGATTTCTGCCATCGGCGTGGTGGCGCTGGTGGTGTTAATTCGCCACCCGTTGATGCCGGTGTATATCGATATTTTGCGTAAAGTGGTTGGGGTTTAGGGGATTGTCTTGTGCGGGTTGCCTGATGCGACGCTGACCGGTCTTATCAGGCCTACAAAACGCACTGTCCGTAGGTCGGATAAGGTGTTCACGCCGCATCTGACAGTGCATACTAACCCGTAATCCCCAATATTGCCGAAGCACTCGCCTTACCGCTCAACAATTCTTCAGTCTTACCCTGCCAGGCGATGCGCCCGTCGGCGACCACCACCGAGCGTGTGGCGATCCGCGCCGCATCTTCCACACTGTGCGACACCATCAATAGCGTCATTTTTTGCTGCTGGCAGCTCGTGCTCACCAGCGTCAGCATCTCCTGACGTAACGCCGGATCGAGCGCAGAGAACGGTTCATCGAGCAATAAAATCGGCTGTTCGCGCACCAGACAACGCGCTAACGCCACGCGCTGTCGCTGGCCGCCGGAAAGCTCGCCCGGTAACCGCGCCATTAAATTATCAATCCCCATCTGACGGGCGATAGCGTGCATTTTCTCCTGCTGTGCCGCGTTCAGCTTCAATCCTGGATTAAGCCCCAGCCCGATGTTCTGCGCGACCGTCAGGTGGCTGAACAGGTTGTTCTCCTGAAACAGCATCGACACCGGACGGCGTGACGGCGGCGTCGTGGTGTGATCAACGCCATCGATAGTCAGCGAACCGCTGGCTGGCGTCAGAAAACCGGCAATCAAATTCAGCAGGGTACTTTTACCTGCGCCGCTTGGCCCGAGGATCGCCACCTGCTCGCCGCGTTCCACCGTTAAGCTAAAACGCATCGGCAAATGTTGGTAAAGCCAGGTGATATCAGTCAGTTTTAACATTTCGCCCCGGTAGTTTTTCAATCACGGTAAACAGCAGAAAACAGAGTAGCAGCAGAATTAACGCGGTGACCGCGCCGTCCTGGCTGCGATAGGAGCCAATTTGCTGGTAGAGATAAAACGGCAGGGTACGGAAATCATCGTTACCGAACAACGCCACCACGCCAAAATCACCAATCGACAGCACGCAGGCAAAGGCCAGCGCCTGCGCCAGTGGACGTTTCAGGGCGCGCAGCTCCACCACTTTTAAGCGCGACCAGCCTTCAATGCCCAGCGACTGACACAACATACTGTAGCGGGCGGTGATATCGCGCATCGGGTTTTCCAGTACTTTCAGCGCATAAGGGATCGCCATTAACGCATTGGTGAAAATCACAATGCCGTCAGCAGATTGTTGCAGGCCGATAGTGTTGTTGAGCAGTAAAAAGAAGCCGGTAGCCAGCACAATCCCCGGCATGGCGAGAATCAACATGCCGCTCATCTCCAGCGCCTGACCCGCCAGCATTTTCTGCCGTGCCCGAAGTTCGCGACTGCTCCATAGCAGCATCATGGTCAGCACTACGCACAATACACCTGCCGCCAGCGCAATACGCAACGAGGTCCACAGCGCCTGCCACAGCACCGGTTGTGCCAGCACTTCCGGCAACTGGCGATTTACCCCATCGACGATCACCGCCAGCAACGGTGGCAACAACAGCAGCAACGCCAGCACTATTAACACCGTGTCGCAAATGCGGCTATGCAGACGATCGTCCGGGTCGCGCCAGCCTTGCAGCAGCGTGGTGCCTGGCGCAATGGCCTTACTCAATCGCTGACTCAATAGTACCAGCCCAAGGCAACACACCATCTGGATCAGCGCCAGCATCGCCGCGCGGGCAGGATCGTAGTCGTAACTCAGCGCCTGATAAATAGCCAGCTCGATAGTGGTCGCCTGCGGACCGCCGCCCAGTGATAGCACGGTGGCGAAGCTGGCGAAACAGAGCATAAAGATAAGTGCAGCAACCGGCGGGATTTGTCGCCGTAACCACGGCCATTCGACGAAGCGGAAAAAATGCCAGCCGCGCATCCCAAGCTGGGCGGCAAGCTGACGTTGTTCGTCGGGAATGTTTTCCAGTGCCTGGAGTAATAAGCGGCTCGCCATCGGCAGATTAAAAAATACGTGCGCCAGCAAAATACCTTGCAGGCCGTAGGGCGAAAAGGTCCACTCCAGACCGAGCGATTGGCAGAGCGATGCCAGCCAGCCCTGGCGACCATAGACGCTAAGAATGCCGAAAACAGCAACCAGCACCGGGAGGATCAAGGTCATTGCGCACAGACGCAACAGCGCCAGCCGACCCGGAAAGCGCCTGCGATAGAGGGCGCGGGCGAGGAATATCGCGGGTACGACAGAGAGTAGCGCCGAGAGAAACGCCTGCCAGAAGGAGAAGCGCACCACATGCCACAGGTAGCTGTCCTGCCAGACTGCCACCCAGTTACCCTGCGGCGCGTTCCACCACAGGGCGAGAAACGCCGCGAGCGCAACCGCTACCACCAGCGTGGCGGCGCTTACACCTGGAATTAACCAGCCGGGAATTAACGGCTGACGGCGCGTTGCCATCCGCTAATCCATGCCTGACGTTGTGCCGCCACTTCAGCTGGTGTGAACTCCAGCGTGGTGGCCGGTTTGGTCAATTGTTCAAACCCGGCAGGCAGCGTGACATTTGCCACCGGATACATCCAGTTACCGGTTGGGATCGCATTCTGAAAAGCCGGAGAAACCATAAACTGGAGGAATTTTTGCGCCAGCTCCGGCTGCTTGCTGGCAGCGGTGCGGGCGGCGACTTCCACCTGCAGATAGTGACCTTCGCTAAAGTTCGCGGCGGCGTAGTTATCTTTTTTCTCTTCGAGAATGTGATAAGCCGGAGAGGTGGTGTAACTCAGTACCAGATCGCTTTCACCTTTTAAAAACAGGCCGTAGGCTTCGCTCCAGCCTTTGGTGACCGTGACGGTTTTCTTCGCCAGTTTTTGCCAGGCTTGTGGGGCGTCATCGCCATAGACTTTTTGCATCCACAACAGCAGGCCCAGCCCCGGCGTACTGGTGCGCGGATCCTGATAAATCACCCGCCAGTTTTGATCGCTCTCAACCAATTCTTTCAGGCTTTGCGGCGGGTTTTTCAGTTTGTTCTTGTCATAGACGAAGGCGAAATAGCCGTAATCAAACGGGACGAAAGTGTCATTATTCCAGCCGCCGGGAACGTTAACGGCATCCGCTGCCACACCGCTTTTGGCAAATAGTCCGGTTTTACTGGCGGCGTCTAACAGATTGTTATCCAGCCCCAGCACCACATCGGCTTTACTATTTTTGCCTTCCATCCGTAGACGGTTGAGAAGCGAAACGCCATCTTCCAGCGCCACCAGTTTCAGTTCGCAGTTACAGTCGGCTTCAAAAGCTTTTTTGATCTTTGGACCAGGCCCCCAGTCGGCGGCGAAGGAATCGTAGGTATAAACAGTCAGAACGGGTTTAGCGAAAACGGGCGCTGTGCACAGCAACAGCAGGGGAAGACATTTTTTTAACACTTTGCACCTCAAAAAAGAGTGGCAAAGGACTTGAGAAGGAGCCTCAAATCCCTTCGCCGGCGTTATCCGGATCAGGTTCGACGGGTATTTTCTCAGCGCACGCGTTTGCGTGGCACCCCGTTGAGAACGGCGTTAGTGTAGTGATTTTGTTATCTACCAGCAATCATGGATCCGGCGGCGCAAACCACGCTGATTTAAAATCGAACCAGCCGAGGGTATTCATACGCAGGCCGCGCATACTGCGTTGTCCCTGAATGATCAGCCAGTGGTGGATAAGCGGCACCATTGCTTTACTGGCGACCAGTTGCTGGCACCAGTTCGCCAGGTTCATTTCGCCATTGCGCCAGCGGGCGGCGTCGGCTTGCCAGTCGATCGGAATACAGTGTTGGAGCAGCGGCACCTCGCACAAGTGCGCGAACAGCGAAAAATCCAGCGGCAGCGTAAAGTTGGCGCTATTAAGCCAGATATCGCTCTCGATCTCTCCTTCATGCCACTGATCGTAGCTGATCTCTTTGATTTCCAGCGTGACCTGGTGACTTGCCAGAATCTGCTGCATGATCCCGGCAATCACCCGATGCTCACTGTGATCCTGATAAAAGGTCAGGGTGAGGCTTTCCAGGCCAGCCGGTTTTTCGCTCTTTATGGTGCGGGCATGGTGCCAACGGGGGAGCAGTCCATAAGCCGGGAACCACAGTTGCTGGTACTGTTCCTCAGCGAAATAGACCAGATTAGTTGGAGAAAGCACATAGTTTACCCAGTCCCTGACTTGCTGATTCGCTCCGCGATGGGTGCGGCTGTCGAATAGTAAATAGTAGCAACCTTCCTCCAGGCGGCTTTCAATCTCTTTTTCCTCACCCTGTGGACCTTTTAGCATCAGACCTCCAGCTGGCTCGTCGGCAATTTCCGGCAGAACCCAGACGTTAACTTCATCGATTAATGCCCGGTAACCGAAGAAGTCATCGAATGCCTGAATTTTCAGTTGATTGGTGGTGTTGCGGATCACCGCATACGGACCGGTGCCGATGGGATGGCTGGCAAAGTTACTGAGGGTTTCCCATTCGCGCGGCAGGATCATCGCCGGAACTTGCCCCAGCAGTAACGGTAACCAGCGGTCCGGTTGCGTGAGATGGATATCCAGCGTCCAGGGCGTCGGCGACACAATGTCCGCAATATGCGAATAGAGCGGCAGCGTATTGATTCGTTTTAAAGAGGCGATCACGTCGTCCATTTCCAGTTCACGACCATGATGAAAATGGACTCCTGGACGCAAAAAGAAACGCCAGTGAAGCGGTGATATTTGCTGCCAGTGGTGGGCGATGTCTGCTTCCAGTTCCCCATTTTCCTCATTTATGCGCGTTAGCGAACTGAAGATTTGCCGGGCAATATGGGTTTCGGAACGGCGCAATGCGCTGCCAGGTAGCAGATTACGCAACGGACGATAGTAGAGCACGCGCAGGATGTGCCGCCCCTGGCGGAAGCTGCGGCCCAGATGAGAAACCAGCATTTGCCGCACAGTCGCTTTGTCGCCAACCAACTGCACTAGTTGGTCGATACGATCCTGCTCCAGCAGGTCTTCCGCCCGCTGTTGCTGAAGCGCCAGCCCGGTATAGAGGAATGTCAGACGCGAGCGTTTACCGCGCCCGACTTCCGCTTCCCACGTCAGCCAGCCGCGATCCTGCATGGTGTTGAGCAGGGTACGCATATGACGACGCGAGCAGCTCAATAACGCTGCCAGTTCGTTGAGCGTTGTGTCCTGCGATTTACCCTCGCAGCATTGCCACAGGCGGATGAACTGTTGTTGCAGACGAGCAGATGGCATAAAAGGGGAACTCCTGCGCAAAAGACAGCAATTTTATTTTCCCTATATTAAGTCAATAATTCCTAACGATGAAGCAAGGAGGTGCCCCATGCGTCAGTTTTATCAGCACTATTTTACCGCGACAGCGAAGTTGTGCTGGTTGCGTTGGTTAAGCGTCCCACAACGATTAACCATGCTTGAAGGACTGATGCAGTGGGATGACCGCAATTCTGAAAGTTGACTTGCCTGCATCATGTGTGACTGAGTATTGGTGTAAAATCACCCGCCAGCAGATTATACCTGCTGGTTTTTTTTATTCTCGCCGCGCTAAAAAGGGAACGTATGATCTGGATAATGACGATGGCTCGCCGTATGAACGGTGTTTACGCGGCATTTATGCTGGTCGCTTTTATGATGGGGGTGGCCGGGGCGCTACAGGCTCCTACATTGAGCTTATTTCTGAGTCGTGAGGTTGGCGCGCAACCTTTCTGGATCGGACTCTTTTATACGGTGAATACTATTGCTGGGATCGGCGTAAGCCTCTGGTTGGCAAAACGTTCTGACAGTCAGGGCGATCGGCGAAAACTGATTATATTTTGCTGTTTGATGGCTATCGGCAATGCGCCATTGTTTGCATTTAATCGTCATTATCTGACGCTTATCACCTGTGGTGTGCTTCTGGCATCTCTGGCCAATACGGCAATGCCACAGTTATTTGCTCTGGCGCGGGAATATGCGGATAACTCGGCGCGAGAAGTGGTGATGTTTTCGATTGCCGCCGGGATATTCACACTCAGTCTGGTATTGATTGCATTTATGCTTCCGTCTGTGGCGCGGGTAGAACTGCCGTCGGAAAATGCTTTATCAATGCAAGGTGGCTGGCAGGATAGTAACGTACGGATGTTATTTGTCGCCTCGACGTTAATGTGGACCTGCAACACCATGTACATTATTGATATGCCGTTGTGGATCAGTAGCGAGTTAGGATTGCCAGACAAACTGGCGGGTTTCCTGATGGGGACGGCAGCTGGACTGGAAATACCAGCAATGATTCTGGCTGGCTACTATGTCAAACGTTATGGTAAGCGGCGAATGATGGTCATAGCAGTGGCGGCAGGAGTACTGTTTTACACCGGATTGATTTTCTTTCATAGCCGTATGGCGTTGATGACGCTGCAACTTTTTAACGCTGTATTTATCGGCATTGTTGCGGGTATTGGGATGCTATGGTTTCAGGATTTAATGCCTGGAAGAGCGGGGGCAGCTACCACCTTATTTACTAACAGTATTTCTACCGGGGTAATTCTGGCTGGCGTTATTCAGGGAGCAATTGCACAAAGTTGGGGGCACTTTGCTGTCTACTGGGTAATTGCGGTTATTTCTGTTGTCGCATTATTTTTAACCGCAAAGGTTAAAGACGTTTGATGACGTGGACGATAGCGGAAAGCCCGGTCATTTGACCGGGCAAGGGGATTAATTCATAAACGCAGGTTGTTTTGCTTCATAAGCGGCAATGGCGTCGTCGTGCTGCAAGGTAAGCCCAATACTGTCCAGACCGTTCATCATGCAGTGGCGGCGGAAGGCATCGATGGTAAAGCGATAGGTTTTCTCTCCCGCTTTCACCTCTTGCGCTTCCAGATCCACGTCGAAATGGATCCCCGGATTGGCTTTCACCAGCGCAAACAGTTCGTCCACTTCTGCATCGCTTAATTTCACCGGCAGCAGCTGGTTGTTAAAGCTATTGCCGTAGAAGATGTCAGCAAAACTCGGCGCAATCACCACTTTAAAACCGTAGTCGGTCAATGCCCAGGGCGCGTGCTCACGCGAGGAGCCACAGCCGAAGTTTTCTCGTGCCAGCAAAATGGAAGCGCCCTGATACTGCGGGAAGTTCAGCACGAAGTCCGGGTTTGGCTGTTGGCCTTTTTCATCGAGAAAACGCCAGTCGTTAAACAGATGCGCGCCAAAACCCGTACGGGTCACTTTCTGCAAAAACTGTTTCGGGATGATTGCATCGGTATCGACATTGGCGGCATCCAGCGGAACCACCAGGCCTGTGTGTTTGATAAATTTCTCTGCCATGGTCTGCTCCTTATTTAATGTTGCGAATGTCGGCGAAATGTCCGGTCACAGCAGCAGCGGCAGCCATTGCCGGGCTGACCAGATGCGTGCGCCCGCCGCGCCCCTGGCGGCCTTCAAAGTTACGGTTGCTGGTGGATGCACAACGTTCGCCCGGATTCAGACGGTCGTTGTTCATCGCCAGACACATTGAGCAGCCAGGCAAGCGCCATTCAAAACCGGCTTCAATAAAGATTTTATCCAGACCTTCCGCTTCCGCCTGGGCTTTTACCTGGCCAGAGCCGGGAACCACCAGTGCCTGCACGCCTGGCGCGACTTTTCGCCCTTTGGCGATCTCCGCTGCCGCGCGTAAATCTTCAATGCGCGAGTTGGTACAGGAACCGATAAACACTTTGTCGATAGCCACTTCGGTCAGCGGAATGCCCGGTTTCAGCCCCATATAGGCCAGCGCTTTTTCTGCCGACGCGCGTTCAACCGGATCGGCAAACGAAGCCGGATCGGGAATATTGTCGTTCACGGAAATCACCTGGCCTGGATTGGTGCCCCAGGTGACCTGCGGTGAAATTTCTTCTGCTTGCAGAGTGACAACGGTATCGAAAGTTGCGCCTTCGTCGGTTTGCAGGGTTTTCCAGTAGGCAACGGCGTCGTCGAAATCTTTGCCTTTCGGCGCATGCAAACGGCCTTTGACATAGTTAAAGGTGGTTTCGTCCGGTGCAACCAGACCGGCTTTTGCGCCCATTTCGATTGCCATATTGCACAGGGTCATACGACCTTCCATGCTTAAATCACGGATTGCTTCGCCGCAAAACTCCACCACATGCCCGGTGCCGCCTGCGCTACCGGTTTTACCGATAATTGCCAGCACGATATCTTTTGCGGTAATGCCCGGCGCGGCTTTGCCCTGGACTTCAATTTTCATGGTTTTTGCGCGGCCCTGTTTCAGGGTTTGCGTTGCCAGTACGTGTTCAACTTCGGAAGTGCCGATACCAAAGGCCAGTGCGCCAAACGCGCCGTGGGTGGCGGTATGCGAGTCGCCGCAGACAATGGTCATCCCCGGCAAGGTGACGCCCTGTTCCGGCCCCATTACGTGGACGATCCCCTGATACGGGTGATTCAGGTCATACAGTTCGACGCCAAATTCTTTGCAGTTTTTAATCAGCTCCTGCATCTGGATGCGCGCCATTTCACCACAGGCATTAATGTCTTTCGTCTGGGTAGAGACGTTGTGATCCATAGTGGCGAAGGTTTTGCCCGGCTGACGTACCGGGCGACCGTGGGCGCGCAGACCATCGAACGCCTGCGGTGAGGTCACTTCATGCACCAGGTGGCGGTCGATATATAACAGCGGGGTTTCGTTTTCGGCTTCGTACACTACGTGAGCGTCGAATAATTTTTCGTATAACGTTTTAGCCATGATTACACCCCTTCTGCCACATAGCGGGCAATGATATCGCCCATTTCATCGGTACTAACGGCGGCAGCGCCACGGGCTAAATCCCCGGTGCGAATGCCTTCTTCTAATGCGCGGTTAATGGCGCGTTCAATGGCGCAAGCCGCATCATCGGCATCCAGGCTGTAGCGCAGCAGCAGTGCCAGCGACAGAATTTGCGCAATCGGGTTGGCGATGTTTTTGCCTGTGATATCTGGTGCTGAGCCGCCTGCCGGTTCATACAGACCAAAACCTTGCTCGTTCAGGCTGGCGGAAGGCAACATCCCCATCGAGCCAGTGATCATTGCGCACTCGTCAGACAGAATGTCGCCAAACAGGTTGGAGCACAGCAGGACGTCAAACTGTGATGGATCTTTAATCAGCTGCATGGTGGCGTTGTCGATGTACATATGCGCCAGTTCGACATCCGGGTATTCCGTGGCGATCTCGTTAACGATCTCCCGCCATAAAATAGAGGATTGCAGCACGTTGGCTTTGTCGATTGAGGTGACTTTGTGGCGACGCTTGCGGGCAGATTCAAACGCGATGCGGGCGATACGTTCGATCTCAAAACGGTGATACACCTCGGTATCAAACGCTTTTTCATACTGTCCGCTACCTTCGCGGCCTTTTGGCTGACCGAAATAGATGCCGCCGGTCAGTTCGCGCACGCACAGGATGTCGAAGCCGTTAGCGGCAATGTCAGCACGCAGCGGACAGAATGCTTCCAGCCCCTGATACAGTTTTGCCGGACGCAGGTTGCTGAATAATTTGAAGTGCTTACGCAAAGGCAACAGCGCGCCGCGTTCTGGTTGCTGGTCTGGTGGTAAATGTTCCCATTTCGGACCGCCTACCGAGCCAAACAGCACGGCATCGGCTTGCTCACAACCTTCAACCGTCGCAGGCGGCAGTGGTTGCCCGTGGTTATCAATGGCTGCGCCGCCTACATCGTAATGGCTGGTGGTGATGCGCATCGCAAAGCGGTTGCGCACGGCATCCAGCACTTTCAGCGCCTGGGTCATCACTTCCGGACCAATACCGTCCCCCGGCAATACGGCAATATGGTAATTCTTCGACATCACACGGTTTCCTTGTTGTTTTCGTTGTGTTGAGCTTTGCGTTGCAACTCTTTTTCGACTTCTGCGGCACGCCAGATATTGTTCAGTACGTGCACCATGGCTTTGGCGGAGGACTCGACAATATCGGTGGCCAGGCCGACGCCGTGGAAGCGGCGACCGTTGTAGTTGGCGACAATATCCACCTGACCCAGCGCATCTTTACCGTGACCTTTGGCGGTCAGGCTGTATTTCACCAGTTCGACGTTATAGTCAGTGATGCGGTTAATTGCCTGATAGACGGCATCGACCGGACCGTTACCGTTGGCGGCTTCTGCTTTGACTTCTTCGCCACAGGCCAGTTTGACGGCGGCGGTGGCGATATCGTTAGAGCCAGACTGCACGCTGAAGTAATCCAGACGGAAATGCTCCGGCTCTTCTTGCTGCTTACCGATGAAGGCCAGCGCCTCCAGATCGTAATCAAACACCTGACCTTTTTTGTCCGCCAGCTTCAGGAAAGCATCGTACAAATTGTCTAAATTATATTCACTTTCTTTATACCCCATCTCATCCATGCGATGTTTCACCGCCGCACGCCCCGAACGAGAGGTCAGATTCAGCTGGATTTGGTTCAGACCAATAGATTCTGGTGTCATGATTTCGTAGTTTTCGCGGTTTTTCAGCACGCCATCCTGGTGGATACCGGAGGAGTGGGCGAATGCGCCGCTGCCAACAATGGCTTTGTTTGCCGGGATCGGCATATTACAAATCTGGCTAACTAACTGGCTGGTGCGCCATATCTCCTGGTGATTAATGGCGGTGTGGACGTTGAGAATATCCTTACGAACTTTAATCGCCATGATGACTTCTTCCAGCGAACAGTTACCGGCACGCTCGCCGATCCCGTTCATTGCACCTTCCACCTGGCGTGCACCGGCATGTACCGCCGCCAGTGAGTTGCCGACCGCCAGGCCTAAATCGTCGTGGGTATGTACGGAAATAATGGCTTTGTCGATGTTAGGTACGCGTTCATACAGACCGCTGATGATTCCGGCGAACTCAAACGGCATGGTGTAGCCCACGGTGTCCGGAATGTTGATGGTGGTGGCACCGGCATTAATCGCCGCTTCGACCACTCGCGCCAGATCGGCAATGGGGGTACGCCCGGCATCTTCGCAAGAAAATTCAACATCATCGGTGTAATTACGGGCGCGTTTCACCATATAGATAGCGCGTTCGATCACTTCATCCAGCGTGCTGCGCAGCTTGGTGGCGATGTGCATTGGCGAAGTGGCAATAAAGGTATGAATACGGAAGGCTTCGGCGACTTTCAGGGATTCGGCCGCCACGTCGATATCTTTCTCCACGCAGCGAGCTAACGCGCATACGCGGCTGTTTTTAACCTGGCGGGCGATGGTTTGCACTGATTCAAAATCGCCCGGCGAAGAGACGGGGAAACCGACTTCCATCACGTCAACACCCATACGCTCAAGGGCCAGCGCAATTTGCAGTTTTTCTTTCACACTCAAGCTTGCCTGTAACGCCTGTTCACCGTCGCGCAATGTGGTATCGAAAATAATGACTTGCTGGCTCATGGTTTGGGTCCTTGTCTCTTTTAGAGCGCCTCGCTTCGGGCATAAAAAAACCCGCGCAATGGCGCGGGTTTTTTGTTTGACTGCGTGCTGGCTTAATGCTGGATGCCGCTCACTCGTCTACCGCGCAAAGAAGATGCGTTTAGTAGTAGTAGACCGATAAAGCGAACGATGTGAGTCATTAAATCAGCTCCAGATGAATGCGATATGCTTTTAGAGTTACTGGATACAAAAACGGATGTCAACCCTGACGCAATAAAAACGTCCCGCCAGCGCGAGTTCTGCATCCGTAAAATTAGCTAATTGTGCTGCGGTGGTTAAAGCAAGCGATATTAATTTCTGTTTAACGACCGACACTTTTCATAGGTTGACATATTTCAGAATAAATTTTTGCATCTAATCAACGAGGAAAAAGGGGACAAAATGCACGCGTTGCAAAACCTATCCTGATGATTTGTATTGAATTATATGTTTTGCGAATTTTTTTTGATATTGATATGGTGAATATTATTGATCCATTAATGTTAATAATTAATGCATTAAATATATAAATTAATTATTAAATAAGCACATTTAATCCATTTTGTAGATGATTGAGTATTCGCGGTAGTTATGATTAGATTGTTTTCGCAACAAAAACATTATGGATTATTATGCTGTGGTAAATGACTCATTCCACGGCAATGGATTCTGTTTTTATCAGAACCCGTATCTTTATGTTTTCCGAATTTTACTCATTTTGCTTTTTCTTATTTTATATGCATGATAGGTAATGCTGCCAACTTACTGATTTAGTGTATGATGGTGATTTTAAGGTGCTTGCGTGGCTTCCATTTCCATCAGATGTCCTTCCTGCTCCGCTACTGAAGGCGTGGTGCGTAACGGCAAAAGCACTGCCGGACATCAGCGCTATCTCTGCTCTCATTGCCGTAAAACATGGCAACTACAGTTCACTTACACCGCCTCTCAGCCCGGTACGCACCAGAAA
>NZ_MIIV01000098.1:0-7609 GCF_001743015.1 Shigella sp. FC1567 | reverse complement strand
AGACCGCACGAATATAATGGTGGGTTACCCCCAAACGAATCGGAAAATCGATACTGGAAAAACTCTAACTCGGTGGCCAGTTTTTGTTGACCACTTCAGACAGATGTTGATGTCAGCGTGGGTGAATTGCGCGATGAAGACGGATTTACACCGGACGTCCTTCAGGCGCAAATACTTCATGGTTTTTCCCACGGGATCACTTTATATGGAGGTATGCAGGCTGCTGAAAATTATGGTTCTGCAGCTCTGGGTGTCGGTAAAGATCTTGGCGCTTTGGGCGCAATTTCTTTCGATGTGACACATGCTCGTGCGAATTTTAGCCATGATGATACAGAAACGGGTCAGTCATATCGCTTTCTCTATTCAAAACGATTTGACGACACAGACACTAGCTTGCGCCTGGTTGGCTATCGTTACTCCACCGAGGGCTACTATACCCTCAATGAGTGGGCATCGCGGCGCAACAGCCCTGAAGACTTTTGGGAAACAGGTAACCGACGTAGTCGCGTGGAGGGAACGCTAACGCAGTCGTTGGGGAGAGATTATGGCAATTTATACCTGACATTAAGCCGGCAACAATACTGGCATACCGATGATGTCGAACGATTAATGCAATTTGGCTACAGCAGTAGCTGGAAGCGTCTCTCGTGGAACGTCTCCTGGAGTTATTCCAATACTGCCAGACAGGGGACGGGGAACAACCATGCCAGTGATAACACCAGTGAGCAGATCTACATGCTCTCTTTATCTGTTCCTTTATCGGGCTGGTGGGGTAATAGTTACGCCACCTATTCTGTTTCGCAAAACGATAATTCCGGTAGCTCACATCAAGCGGTACGGCGCTGGAAAGAAATAACCTTTCATGGAATTTAATGCAGTCCTATAACAGTCATGATGATGAGGTTGGCGGTAATATGTCCCTGACCTATGATGGCTCTTATGGCACGGTGAACGGCAGCTATAACTACAGCCAAAATTCCCAGAGGCTGAATTATGGTATCAGAGGGGGAATTCTGGCACACAGCGAAGGGGTAACGTTAAGTCAGGAGTTAGGTGAAACTATTGCTCTTGTTAAAGCACCTGGGGCCGCCGGGTTAGAAATAGATAATATGCGCGGTGCTGCGACGGACTGGCGCGGCTATACGGTCAAGACACAGCTAAACCCTTATGATGAAAATCGGGTAGCAATCAGCGATAACTATTTCTCGAAGTCGAATATAGAACTTGATAATACCGTCGTTACGATGGTTCCCACGCGTGGTGCAGTGGTTAAAGCGGAGTTTGTGACTCATGTGGGTTATCGCGTTCTCTTCAGAGTGTTAAATGCAAATGGTAAACCGGTACCTTTTGGAGCCATTGCTGCGATACAAGATGCAAGTTTGGCAGATTCAGGAATTGTCGGTGACCGTGGCGAACTTTATCTTTCTGGTCTACCAGAAAAAGGACAGGTTACGTTATCCTGGGGAGAAAACGCCTCAACAAAATGCATCTTCAATTATTCACTTTCGACACCAGAAAGTGAGAGCGGATTAATTGAACAGGGTGTGACATGTCATTAAAAGGATTTTTATGAACAAGTATATCAAACAGTGGTGCTTTGCTGTGTTTATGCTCTCGTTAAGTAGTGTAGCACTTGCAGCTCCTAAAGGTATCTGTACCCCTGATAATGGCGTATTTCACAGTACGCTTGATTTCTCGGGATATCTTATTACCGCGAACGAAAATAAGGTTGGAACGACATTTAACACCACTGTAACTAATGGATCCTCATATCCTGGACGCTGTCATTGTGATACTGGTAACGTAGGAGAATTCCCCTATATCTATTATACGTCAAAAATAAACCAGGCATTAACTTATGCTGGGGTTCACTCTAATATTAATTATTATGATCTTAATCCGAACCTTGATGTTGGGATTGCTATAGATATTCTTGGGGTTGGGTATGTGAATGCACCTTTTGAATATCATGCTAACAACCCGTCTGGTAATACAAAGTACAATTGCAACCGCATTGAACCTTTAAGTATATCTAGTGGGGCTAAAGCGATAGTATATTTTTATATCAAGAAGACATTTGCAGGAAAATTGATTATTCCTGAAACAAAGATAGTGACATTGTATGGAACAATTAGCCGTGACACCCCGGTGGATTACTCACAGCCGATGGCTAATGTTTATATTCGGGGCGATATTACAGCTCCGCAAAGTTGCGAAATAAATAATTTACAGCCAGTTTATTTTGATTTTAAAGAAATACCAGCTGCAGATTTTTCATCTGTTGTTGGAAGTGCGGTAATAACACATAAAATTACTAAAACGGTCACTATTGAGTGTGAAAACCTGGGGATACTGAATACCGATGATATCAGTACGTCTTTTTATGCTACCGAACCCAATACGGACAATTCAATGGTCGTAACTTCAAACTCTAACGTGGGGATAAAAATTTACGACAAAAATAATAAGGAAATCAAAGTGAACGGTGGTGAGTTGCCAACAGACATGGGTAAATCAACAGTGTATGGTGAAAAATTAGGTAGTGTAACTTTTTCAGCTGCTCCTGCGAGCCTTACTGGAGCTCGCCCAGCCCCGGGGCAATTTACTGCAACAGCGACGATAACTGTTGAGATTGTGCGCTAATAGGTCTGACAACGATTGTTCATCACATCGTTGTCATCTCACCCATTTCTTTATCACTTTTAAATGCATCATGACAAAAAGATGACATGTGGGATTTTCATCTTCACATTTAAAATCAGTAAGTTATTTGGTAATTCCTTTCTGTCATAAAAATGTCATATTCCTTACATATAACTGTCACCTGTTTGTCCTATTTTGCTTCTCGTAGCCAACAAACAATGCTTTATGAATCCTCCCAGGAGACATTATGAAAGTTATGCGTACCACCGTCGCAACTGTTGTCGCCGCGACCTTATCGATGAGCGCTTTCTCTGTGTTTGCAGAAGCAAGCCTGACAGGTGCAGGTGCAACCTTCCCTGCGCCGGTGTATGCCAAATGGGCTGACACTTACCAGAAAGAAACCGGTAATAAAGTTAACTACCAGGGTATCGGTTCTTCCGGTGGCGTAAAACAGATTATCGCTAATACCGTTGATTTTGGTGCCTCTGACGCGCCGCTGTCTGACGAAAAACTGGCTCAGGAAGGTCTGTTCCAGTTCCCGACCGTGATTGGCGGCGTGGTGCTGGCGGTTAACATTCCAGGGCTGAAGTCTGGCGAACTGGTGCTGGATGGTAAAACCCTCGGCGACATCTACCTGGGCAAAATCAAGAAGTGGGATGATGAAGCCATCGCCAAACTGAATCCGGGTCTGAAACTGCCTTCACAAAACATTGCTGTAGTACGCCGCGCAGATGGCTCCGGGACTTCCTTCGTCTTCACCAGCTACCTGGCGAAAGTGAACGAAGAGTGGAAAAACAACGTTGGTACTGGCTCTACCGTAAAATGGCCGATCGGTCTGGGCGGTAAAGGTAACGACGGTATCGCCGCGTTCGTTCAGCGTCTGCCGGGTGCAATTGGTTATGTTGAATATGCTTACGCGAAGCAGAACAACCTGGCGTACACCAAACTGATCTCCGCTGATGGTAAACCGGTTAGTCCGACCGAAGAAAACTTCGCTAATGCAGCAAAAGGTGCAGACTGGAGCAAAACCTTCGCTCAGGATCTGACCAACCAGAAAGGCGAAGATGCATGGCCTATTACCTCTACCACGTTCATTCTGATCCACAAAGATCAGAAGAAACCAGAACAAGGCACAGAAGTGCTAAAATTCTTCGACTGGGCGTACAAAACCGGGGCTAAACAGGCGAACGACCTGGATTACGCCAGCCTGCCGGATAGTGTAGTTGAACAGGTTCGCGCTGCGTGGAAGACCAATATTAAAGACAGTAGCGGTAAGCCGCTGTACTAATAAAACTCCAGGCCGGGTACGGTGTTTTACGCCGCATCCGGCATTACAAAATGACTTTGTAAACGCGTTTAACTGAAGAGTAACTTATGGCTGCAACCAAGCCTGCTTTTAACCCACCGGGTAAAAAGGGCGACATAATTTTCAGCGTGCTGGTAAAACTGGCGGCGCTGATTGTGCTATTGATGTTGGGTGGCATTATTGTCTCTCTGATCATCTCCTCCTGGCCGAGCATTCAGAAATTTGGTCTGGCTTTCCTATGGACCAAAGAGTGGGATGCACCGAACGATATCTACGGGGCGCTGGTGCCGATCTACGGTACGTTGGTGACTTCGTTTATCGCGCTGCTGATCGCCGTCCCGGTGAGTTTCGGTATCGCCCTGTTCCTGACTGAGCTTGCGCCTGGCTGGCTGAAACGCCCGCTGGGTATCGCCATTGAGCTGCTGGCAGCCATTCCAAGTATCGTTTACGGCATGTGGGGCCTGTTTATCTTTGCGCCGCTGTTCGCCGTTTACTTTCAGGAGCCGGTCGGCAATATCATGTCGAATATCCCGATTGTTGGCGCGCTGTTCTCTGGCCCCGCATTTGGTATCGGTATCCTCGCGGCAGGCGTGATCCTCGCCATCATGATTATTCCGTACATTGCGGCGGTAATGCGTGATGTGTTCGAACAAACCCCGGTGATGATGAAAGAGTCGGCCTACGGTATTGGCTGCACCACCTGGGAAGTTATCTGGCGTATCGTTCTTCCGTTCACCAAAAATGGTGTTATCGGCGGTATCATGCTGGGGCTGGGCCGCGCGCTCGGTGAAACCATGGCGGTGACCTTTATCATCGGTAACACCTACCAGCTCGACAGCGCCTCGCTGTACATGCCGGGCAATAGTATCACCTCTGCGTTGGCGAACGAATTTGCGGAAGCGGAATCCGGTCTGCACGTTGCCGCACTGATGGAACTGGGCCTGATCCTGTTTGTGATTACCTTCATCGTCCTCGCCGCATCGAAGTTTATGATTATGCGCCTGGCTAAGAATGAGGGGGCACGCTAATGGCTATGGTTGAAATCCAAACCACTGCGGCGCTGGCTGAATCTCGCCGCAAAATGCAGGCGCGTCGCCGCCTCAAAAACCGTATTGCGCTGACGCTCTCGATGGCGACGATGGCCTTCGGCCTGTTCTGGCTGATCTGGATTTTAATGTCCACCATCACTCGCGGTATCGACGGTATGTCGCTGGCGCTGTTCACTGAAATGACGCCGCCGCCCAATACGGAAGGTGGTGGTCTGGCGAACGCCCTGGCGGGTAGCGGGCTGTTAATTTTGTGGGCCACGGTATTCGGTACGCCGCTGGGCATTATGGCGGGGATTTATCTGGCGGAATATGGTCGTAAATCCTGGCTGGCAGAAGTGATTCGCTTCATTAACGACATTCTGCTCTCCGCGCCGTCGATTGTGGTTGGTCTGTTTGTTTACACCATCGTGGTGGCGCAGATGGAGCACTTCTCTGGCTGGGCGGGCGTGATTGCCCTGGCGCTGTTGCAGGTGCCGATTGTTATCCGCACCACCGAGAACATGCTGAAACTGGTGCCGGACAGCCTGCGTGAAGCGGCTTATGCGCTGGGTACACCGAAGTGGAAGATGATCTCTGCGATTACGCTGAAAGCGTCGGTGTCCGGGATCATGACCGGTATCCTGCTGGCGATTGCCCGTATTGCTGGTGAAACCGCGCCGCTGCTGTTTACCGCGCTCTCCAACCAGTTCTGGAGCACGGACATGATGCAGCCGATCGCCAACCTGCCGGTGACGATCTTTAAGTTTGCGATGAGCCCGTTTGCGGAATGGCAACAACTGGCCTGGGCCGGGGTATTGATTATTACCCTGTGCGTACTGCTGCTGAACATTCTAGCGCGCGTTGTTTTTGCGAAGAATAAACACGGTTAACACTTTGCCGGATGCGGCGTGAACGCCTTATCCGGCCTACGGTAAGCCTGATTAGCGAAGTGCATCAGGCACGATGAGGAAAAGATTGCAATGAGTATGGTTGAAACTGCCCCGAGTAAAATTCAGGTTCGTAATTTGAACTTCTACTACGGCAAATTCCATGCCCTGAAAAACATCAACCTGGATATCGCTAAAAACCAGGTTACGGCGTTTATCGGGCCGTCCGGCTGCGGTAAATCGACGCTGCTGCGTACCTTCAACAAAATGTTTGAACTGTACCCGGAGCAGCGTGCGGAAGGTGAAATTCTGCTTGATGGCGACAACATCCTGACCAACTCTCAGGATATCGCACTGCTGCGTGCGAAAGTGGGCATGGTGTTCCAGAAACCGACGCCGTTTCCGATGTCCATCTACGACAACATCGCTTTTGGCGTTCGTCTGTTTGAGAAGCTCTCCCGTGCCGACATGGACGAGCGCGTGCAGTGGGCATTGACCAAAGCCGCATTGTGGAACGAAACCAAAGATAAATTGCACCAGAGCGGTTACTCTCTCTCTGGTGGTCAGCAACAGCGTCTGTGTATTGCGCGTGGTATCGCCATTCGCCCGGAAGTGCTGCTGCTCGACGAACCGTGTTCGGCGCTCGACCCTATCTCTACCGGGCGTATTGAAGAGCTGATCACCGAACTGAAGCAGGATTACACCGTGGTGATCGTCACCCACAACATGCAGCAGGCTGCGCGTTGTTCCGACCACACGGCGTTTATGTACCTGGGCGAATTGATTGAGTTCAGCAACACGGACGATCTGTTCACCAAGCCAGCGAAGAAACAAACAGAAGACTACATCACCGGTCGTTACGGTTGATTCAGGAGTGCGTTATGGACAGTCTCAATCTTAATAAACATATTTCCGGCCAGTTCAACGCCGAACTGGAAAGTATCCGCACGCAGGTGATGACCATGGGCGGCATGGTGGAGCAGCAGCTTTCTGATGCAATCACCGCGATGCATAACCAGGACAGCGATCTGGCGAAGCGCGTGATCGAAGGCGACAAGAACGTCAACATGATGGAAGTGGCGATCGATGAAGCCTGCGTGCGCATTATCGCCAAACGTCAGCCGACGGCGAGCGACCTGCGACTGGTTATGGTGATCAGTAAAACCATTGCCGAGCTGGAGCGTATTGGCGACGTGGCGGACAAAATCTGCCGTACTGCGCTGGAGAAATTCTCCCAGCAGCATCAGCCGTTGCTGGTAAGTCTGGAGTCGCTGGGCCGTCATACCATCCAGATGCTGCACGACGTGCTGGACGCGTTCGCGCGGATGGACATTGACGAAGCGGTACGTATTTATCGTGAAGATAAAAAAGTCGATCAGGAATACGAAGGTATTGTTCGTCAACTGATGACCTACATGATGGAAGATTCGCGTACCATTCCGAGCGTACTTACTGCGCTGTTCTGCGCGCGTTCTATCGAACGTATTGGCGACCGCTGCCAGAATATTTGTGAGTTTATCTTCTACTACGTGAAGGGGCAGGATTTCCGTCATGTAGGCGGTGATGAGCTGGATAAACTGCTGGCGGGAAAAGATAGCGACAAATAATTCACCAGACAAATCCCAATAACTTAATTATTGGGATTTGTGGTAATGCTGCCAACTTACTGATTTAGTGTATGATGGTGATTTTAAGGTGCTTGCGTGGCTTCCATTTCCATCAGATGTCCTTCCTGCTCCGCTACT
>NZ_MIIV01000097.1:0-7723 GCF_001743015.1 Shigella sp. FC1567 | reverse complement strand
TGTCGCCATTGTTCGATTAACGCGTATTTTTCAGCGACTCCTGTGCAAAATACGCTGTTGCTTTTTTTAATATATCTCGCTCAAGGCGAGCTTCATTTAACGCCTTACGCAGTTGCAGAATTTCAGATTCCAGTTCAGCCACCGTGCGGGAACCAGGAGTACCGAGCCCTTTTCTGGCGGCGGTAACCCATTGTCCTAAAGTGCCTTCAGGAAGGGATAATCGGGAAGCGCCTTCACTGATCGAAAGTTGATTTTCAAGAACCGTTCTGACAGCTTCGGCTTTGAACTCTTTAGAGTAACGTTGGTTTTTTCTGCTCATTATTAGCTCCTTCTGATGCCATTCTATTTCAGGAAGGAGTGTCCGTTAAACTCAGGCTACCTCAGGCTGATCTAAGAGTGACGAAAAGAGTTTATCTTTCAGCGTGAGATCGTGTTCATAGACAATGCGACGAATGCTGCCTTCAATGCCCAGACGATCGGCATGATTCTGATAATAGAAAACGAAATCTTCACTCAGAACATCGTGGAGAAACGGAATGGTGAGGAGATCTTTGGGAAGCTGGCTCAGAGAGTCGCTGTCGAGAAAGAGGTCCGGCTCATTGAGATCGATTTGCAGATTGTTGTGCATCACCAGCGGCGACAACGTTTTTTCTGGCCCACTGCCAGCATATTGCAACGCCCAGACGCCAGCGGAAAGCAGTACTATTGCGCCAAAACCTACAAGACCATAGAACCGCCAGCCTTTCGCCTTTTTTTCACCACTCATTGCCACATTCCTTGTGTATAGCCAGCCATTTTTTACGGGCACAGCCAAACTTTACCGTGCCCTAATACGACAAAAGCCCAGACTTTGCAGCCTGGACTTTTCAATTCAAACAAGGGAGATAGCTCCCTTTTGGCATGAAGAAGTAAAATTATTCTTCTTCTGGCTCGTCGTCAACGTCCACTTCCGGAGCGATTTCATCGTCCCCTTCCGCGGCACTGCCGTCGATGGTATCGAGATCTTCCTCGTCAACCGGTTCAGCAACACGTTGCAGACCCACTACGTTTTCATCTTCCGCAGTACGGATGAGGATCACGCCCTGGGTGTTACGGCCCACGATGCTGATTTCTGAAACGCGAGTACGTACCAGCGTACCGGCATCGGTGATCATCATGATCTGGTCGCAGTCATCTACCTGTACCGCGCCAACAACTAAACCGTTACGTTCGGTAACCTTGATGGAGATAACCCCTTTCGTCGCACGCGACTTGGTTGGGTATTCCGCCACTGCGGTACGTTTACCGTAACCGTTTTGTGTTGCGGTGAGGATTGCGCCATCGCCACGAGGCACGATCAGAGAGACGACTTTATCGCCTTCACCTAAGCGAATACCGCGAACACCGGTGGTGTTGCAGCCCATCGCACGGACAGAAGACTCTTTAAAGCGCACCACTTTACCTTCAGCGGAGAACAGCATTACTTCGTCTTCGCCGCTGGTCAGGTCAACGCCGATCAGCTCATCGCCGTCAACCAGTTTGATCGCCACTTTACCGGCGGTACGCAGACGGTTGAACTCGGTGAGGACAGTTTTCTTCACGGTACCGTTAGCGGTCGCCATGAAGACTTTCACGCCTTCTTCAAACTCGGTCACTGGCAGGATCGCAGTGATACGTTCGTCCTGCTCCAGCGGCAGCAGGTTGACGATCGGACGACCGCGCGCGCCACGAGTGGCTTCCGGCAACTGATAAACTTTCATCGAATAGACGCGACCACGGCTGGAGAAGCACAGAATATGGTCGTGAGTGTTCGCCACCAGCAGTCGGTCGATAAAGTCTTCTTCTTTAATACGTGCGGCAGATTTACCTTTCCCGCCACGACGCTGCGCTTCGTATTCAGAAAGCGGCTGATACTTAACGTAGCCCTGGTGAGAGAGCGTCACTACCACATCTTCCTGAGTGATCAGATCTTCCAGGTTGATGTCTGCGCTGTTGGCGGTGATTTCAGTACGACGTTTGTCACCGAACTGTTCACGAACCAGCTCCAGCTCTTCACGGATCACTTCCATCAAACGATCGGCGCTACCAAGAATACGCAACAGTTCCGCGATCTGATCCAGCAGCTCTTTGTATTCGTCGAGCAGTTTTTCGTGCTCAAGGCCGGTCAGTTTCTGCAAACGCAGATCCAGAATCGCCTGAGCTTGCTGTTCGGTCAGGTAGTACAGACCATCACGCACGCCGAACTCTGGCTCCAGCCATTCCGGACGCGCAGCATCGTCGCCAGCACGTTCGAGCATCGCGGCAACGTTGCCCAGCTGCCACGGATTAGCAACCAGCGCAGTTTTCGCTTCTGCAGGCGTCGGCGCATGACGGATCAGTTCGATGATCGGGTCGATGTTCGCCAGCGCCACGGCTAATGCTTCAAGGATATGAGCACGATCGCGAGCTTTACGCAGTTCGAAAATAGTACGACGGGTCACCACTTCACGGCGGTGACGAACAAACGCCGCGATGATGTCTTTCAGGTTCATGATCTTCGGCTGACCATGGTGCAATGCCACCATGTTGATACCGAAAGAAACCTGCAACTGGGTCTGGGAGTAGAGGTTGTTGAGCACAACTTCACCGACCGCATCGCGTTTCACTTCAATCACGATGCGCATACCGTCTTTGTCAGACTCGTCACGCAGCGCGCTGATGCCTTCCACGCGTTTTTCTTTTACCAGTTCCGCAATCTTCTCGATCAGGCGCGCTTTGTTTACCTGATACGGAATTTCGTGGACGATAATGGTTTCACGACCGGTTTTGGCGTCAACTTCCACTTCTGCGCGAGCGCGGATATACACCTTGCCGCGACCGGTACGGTAAGCTTCTTCAATACCGCGACGACCGTTAATGATTGCCGCCGTCGGGAAGTCCGGCCCCGGGATGTGTTCCATCAGCCCTTCAATGCTGATGTCTTCATCATCGATATACGCCAGACAACCGTTGATGACTTCCGTCAGGTTGTGCGGCGGGATGTTGGTTGCCATACCTACGGCGATACCGGAAGAACCGTTCACCAGCAGGTTAGGAATTTTGGTTGGCATGACGTCGGGAATTTTTTCCGTGCCGTCATAGTTATCAACGAAATCGACCGTCTCTTTTTCGAGATCGGCCATCAGTTCATGGGCAATTTTCGCCAGACGGATTTCCGTATAACGCATTGCCGCCGCAGAGTCGCCGTCGATGGAACCGAAGTTACCCTGACCGTCTACCAGCATGTAACGCAGCGAGAATGGCTGCGCCATACGGACGATCGTGTCATAAACCGCCGAGTCACCATGGGGATGGTATTTACCGATTACGTCACCAACGACACGGGCAGATTTTTTATAGGCTTTGTTCCAGTCATTGCCTAGTACGTTCATGGCGTAAAGTACGCGACGGTGTACCGGCTTCAGGCCATCTCGGACATCTGGCAGCGCACGGCCAACAATGACCGACATCGCATAATCTAGATAGGAGCTCTTCAGCTCTTCCTCAATGTTGACCGGTGTAATTTCTCTCGCAAGGTCGCTCATCTAACCGCTATCCCTCTACTGTATCCCGGATTCAAAGGTCGCAAATTATAACACAGCCGCGCAGTTTGAGGTAAACCTATACGCTTTATTCACATCCAATGCCTGATATACTCGTTTGTCTTGCCAATTACGGAGTAGAAGTGCCAATGAATGCCGAAAAATCGCCGGAAAACCATAACGTAGACCACGAAGAGATCGCTAAATTTGAAGCCGTCGCCTCCCGCTGGTGGGATCTTGAAGGTGAGTTCAAACCGTTGCACCGCATTAACCCGCTGCGTCTGGGCTATATTGCCGAGCGTGCTGGCGGTTTATTTGGCAAAAAGGTGCTCGATGTCGGTTGTGGCGGCGGCATTCTGGCCGAGAGTATGGCGCGCGAAGGCGCGACGGTGACCGGTCTGGATATGGGCTTTGAGCCATTGCAGGTGGCAAAACTGCACGCGCTGGAAAGCGGCATTCAGGTGGATTATGTGCAGGAAACCGTGGAAGAGCACGCGGCAAAACATGCCGGGCAGTATGATGTGGTGACCTGCATGGAGATGCTGGAGCACGTCCCCGATCCGCAGTCAGTGGTCAGAGCCTGTGCGCAACTGGTGAAACCAAGCGGCGATGTCTTTTTCTCGACGCTTAACCGCAACGGCAAGTCATGGCTGATGGCGGTGGTTGGCGCGGAATATATTTTGCGCATGGTGCCCAAAGGCACGCATGATGTGAAGAAGTTTATTAAACCGGCAGAACTGCTTGGCTGGGTAGATCAGACAAGCCTTAAAGAGCGACATATAACTGGGCTACATTACAACCCGCTCACTAATACTTTTAAACTCGGCCCCGGCGTGGATGTGAACTATATGCTGCACACGCAGAATAAGTGAGGTTGTTGTTTGGCCGAGCCAATGCCTGATGCGACGCTTGCCGCGTCTTATCAGGCCTACAAATGCTCCCCGTAGGCCGGATAAGGCGTTTACGCCGCATCCGGCAACCGTGCCGACTAGACAGTGATTACCATTTCACCGTCATCGACAAAAACCCTGCCGTCTGGGCAAAATCATCACTCCCTTTCTGCCACGCCACGCTGCCGCGCAGGGACACTCGCTGACTGATATTGCCCGTGACTCCCACTTTTATTTCACCCCGTCGCTTCACCGCATCGTCACTGATAGTGCTGCCATCTTCTTCAATTTCCGTCGCATGGGGATCGTGATAATAATTCAGATCTAATGTTGGTGTGACACCAACCGCGGTACGCCATTCGCTGTGTAAACCCAGCCGCGTCTGAATATCATCCCCCTGCGATTGTGACACGCGCGCATGGTTAGCGGCGGTAAAATCATCCTGCTGCACGTCCTGATAAATCACCTGCGCCTGCGGTTCAATCACCACACCACGCCCCGGTAACCACTGATACCCGGCTTCCAGCGAGGCGATAATCCCCGACGAATGGTAACGATCCACGCCATCTTCATGTTCGGAAACATCATTGTTAAACCACGCGTATTGCAGCCAGCTATCCAGCCAGGCCCCCTGCTTCTAATTACCGTGCTGATACCAGCTTGAGGTCAGCCCAACGGCATAACCGTGGTTCTGGTTATCGGCGCGAGTTCCGGTCATATTCGAGCGGCTGTCGCCCTGATTATCACTGTAGCCACCAACCGCCCCAAGCATCCACTCGCCATCCGTGCCCCAGCGCCCGCTAAACAAGCCGCCGCTAAGCTGCACCGTAGAAGTGTCTTCCTGCTGAGCCAGTTGCCCTGCCGCCGTGTAATGATAACGTCCGCCGATAACACGTAAATTCAGCGTCTGACCATCGCCACCAGCGTGATCGCGTCGCTCCATCATAAACGCCTGATTTGCCGCCCGCAGGTTATTGAGATAACCGCCAACTTTGGCATTCAGCACCGGCTGGTAAGCGGGGATTGGATCGGGTGTTGGGTCAGGATCGGGTGTTGGGTCCGGGTCTGGATCAGGTGGCGATGGCGGCGTTACTTCTTGCGATCGCAGATACCAGTCGTTGTTATCTTCCACTAGCGTGTAGTCATACGCTCCCATGTTGACGTAGCCACTGCCAGCCAGACTGAACTGTGCATTGTTTTGAAACTGCGTGGGATCAGCTGCGAAATCAACCACTTTAATGCCTGTCGATGTCGGCTCACCAATCCCTGTAATGGAGTTAACCACCACAGTTGTGTTGCCAGCAGTATTACCGTTCATCACCAATTGATCGCTTACCGAGTCATCGCCGTTTAATTCGCTGTCGAACAGTAGCGTACCGCCGCCAGTATAATCACCGTTTACCGTTAGCGTATCGCCAGCGACGCCATTTTGCAGGCTAACCGCACCGGACGTATTGGTCAGATCACCATTAACCGTCACGTCGGCAAGATAGGTCAGGCTGTCAGTTTCAAGGTTGGTATTAAGCTCACCTGTCAACGTCACGCCATCGGTAGCATTCACCAGCGTCCCATCGCCGTTAAACAATGAGGCATTAAGGGCGACGGAAGTATCCTGCCCGGTCAGACGCAAAACCGTACCATCGCTGATATCGATAGTGCCGCTGGAAGTAGCATCGATAGACTGAATATCCTGATCCGCGCCAGTAACGAACGTCGCCCCATCACCGACCCACAGTGACGAAGCATAAGGAAAGATATCCGCAACATCGCCTTTCAGGGTGCCTTCTTCGACACGTACTGCCGACTGCGTTGTACCGCTGGCGGTCAGCTCCAGCGTACCCGCCCCCGTTTTAGTAAATGTGCTACCCTCATCCTGATGCTGCCCGCTGCTGTCAGCCATCAGTGCGCCCCACTGCGTGTCTACCCCCGCATCAACTGCCACTTCACCGTCGGCGCGCATTTCAATATCACGCCCATGCTCAGTCGTCGTAGAGCGAGTATCGACATTGGCAGTAATCTCCATCACGCTTTCTTGTTGCTTATCGGTAAAGATAACCTGGCGGTTATAGTGGGTATCTCCAAGCTGCGAGTTGTCGCTCACCATCAGCGTACCGGAGGCGATTTGTGTTGTGCCCAAATAACTATTATTGTTTGCCAGACTTACCTGCCCGTCGCTCGCATCGACCACCACGTAGACGCCATCTTTCCCGTCGCCGCGGATATGCAAATTGTCGCCACCTGCAAGATCTACCACATCCTGACTGCCGATAACCGTTCCGCTGCTGCCACTGACTTCAAGGCCATCATTGTATGATGTGCCGCTCTGCCAGGTGGAGAAATCAGAGAGATCGAGCACACCGCCGTTTAACACGATCGACTGCGGATCGTCCTGGAGAGCGGCGAGATCTGCCGCGTCGCCTTCCAGCGAAAGCACCGCACCATCATCAACGACTATATCGCCGGTTAGCGCCATCGACTGCGCCCCCGACAGCACGTAGCTGCCGTTTTGCGCAATGGTGAGCTGACCAGCACCTTCGATGGTGCCAGCAAAACTACCTTGATTAACAGTAACATTGCCACCAGCATCGATATTTAAAGTGCCATTCTGAAAGCCCGTCAATGAGTGCACAAAGGTTTGTTGGGTGGAGCCAACGTTTAGCTCTGCCTGATTCTGGTACTTATCAATACTCCCTATCGTCAGACCGTAGCAGTCTTGCGGATCGTCCTGGCAATGCGTATCGCCGACATTCATCAGGGAGTTGCTGCGGCCCAGGGTAACTTCACCGTTTTCAATCTGCATCTCGCCAGTAAAGTCATTGTTATCTGCATTAAGTACCAGATCGCCGGAACCTGTTTTGGTGATCAACCCGGTACCAGCAATAGAGTCAACAGCTCCGTCATTCTCTGTATTGCCGATAACCAGCGTTTTTCCGTCGGCAATATCAAAGGTAACTTCACTTAAGCCGAGATACATAAAGCCACCCGCCGCAGTGGAAGGACCATCTCCATAGCCTGCTGGGTAATGACTCCAACTTACTGATAGTGTTTTATGTTCAGATAATGCCCGATGACCTTGTCATGCAGCTCCACCGATTTTGAGAACGACAGTGACTTCCGTCCCAGCCTTGCCAGATGTTGTCTCAGATTCAGATTATGTCGCTCAATGCGCTGAGTGTAACGCTTGCTGATAACGTGCAGCTTTCCCTTCAGGCGTGATTCATACAGCGGCCAGCCATCCGTCATCCATACCACGACCTCAAAGGCCGACAGCAGGCTCAGAAGACGCTCCAGTGT
>NZ_MIIV01000096.1:0-7808 GCF_001743015.1 Shigella sp. FC1567 | reverse complement strand
GCGCGGAAACTGCTGGGATAACAGCCCAATGGAACGCTTCTTCAGGAGTCTGAAGAACGAATGGATGCCGGTGGTGGGTTACGTAAGCTTCAGCGAGGCAGCTCACGCCATAACGGACTATATCGTTGGATATTACAGCGCACTAAGACCGCACGAATATAACGGTGGGTTACCCCCAAACGAATCGGAAAATCGATACTGGAAAAACTCTAACTCGGTGGCCAGTTTTTGTCGACCACTTCACATATTCACGATCAGAGCGAACGACGCTTTGTGGTGGAATGTGACGGCGAAAAAGCCGGTCTGGTGGAGCTGGTGGAAATTAACCATGTACATCGCCGGGCAGAATTTCAGATAATTATCTCCCCGGAGTATCAGGGGAAAGGTCTGGCAACCCGTGCCGCCAAATTAGCAATGGACTATGGCTTCACCGTTCTCAATCTCTATAAGCTGTATCTGATCGTCGATAAAGAGAATGAAAAAGCGATTCACATTTACCGCAAGCTTGGCTTTACGGTTGAAGGTGAATTGATGCATGAGTTTTTTATTAATGGTCAATATCGTAATGCCATTCGCATGTGTATATTCCAGCATCAGTATCTGGCAGAGCACAAAACACCGGGTCAGACTCTCCTGAAGCCGACCGCACAATAGCATTAATAATAATCGATCGTATTTTTGATGGTGTAAACCCGTTCGACGGCGGGTTTTACTCCTTCATCAACAATGATCAGCTGACAGTCCACCGGATTGGCGTGACTGTCATATTCACAGCTCTGTTTTACATTACCAACTCGTTGATTATTCAGTAAAGTAACCGCTGTGTAATCTAATTTTTTGATCGGGTCCGTTGATGGCGTGGCGCTGACAGATAATGTTTTGTCGTTACTTTTCGTGGTTTTACCCAGTGGATAACCCTGATCATCATAGCGATATTCCATCTGCATTTGTTTGCTGCTGGCTTTAATCACGAAGCCATTATCATCGGTTTCCCAACTCACCCCGGCAGAAGGTAATTCTGCTAGCTGGCATTTTCCCTGTAAACGTACTCTCTTCTCCAGCGTCTCGGCATCACGGTAATAATTGGCGTCCAGTACCAGAGCGACCACGGTATTATTTTCCAGATCCAGTAATTCGAGTGAATCAAAACAGCCTTCTTCCGACAAAGTCCCAGAAACACGTTTCGTCACTTCACCTTGCTCATCCATTAATGTCTGAGTGAAATCTTTTACCGGACCACGCAGCGGATCAAAATCGAATTCATCAGAGAAACTGGCCATCTCAGGGGTAAATGAAAGTGTTACCTCTGTGCGGTCACATCCTGTGAGGAATATCGCGAGTAAGCATGGTAGTAATTTGTATTTCACAACAGTCACCAGAGAGTAGAGATGATTCTCAATCATAGTAGCAAATACAGTACTTTACACGTTAAATGCTATGCTTAAAGAAGTTATCTTCGCGTAAGGAGCTTATGATGAAACTCTCAACCTGCTGTGCCGCGCTTCTGCTCGCCCTCGCCTCACCCGCGGTACTCGCCGCGCCGGGATCCTGTGAGCGCATACAGAGCGATATATCACAGCGCATTATCAATAATGGCGTACCCGAAAGCAGCTTCACATTAAGTATTGTACCCAATGACCAGGTTGATCAGCCTGATTCCCAGGTCGTCGGGCATTGTGCTAATGATACGCATAAAATTCTCTACACCCGCACCACCAGCGCTAACGTCTCTGCTCCCGCGCAGTCTACCTAGGATGGCGCGCCTGCCGAACCGCAGTAATACATTATCGACTGAACGCCGGATATGACACATCCGGCGATTTGAACATACAACATAATCCCACCTTATTACTCATACCCTTCTATTGATGTGGATTAATAATTCTTAACCCAAAATGGGTATACCCCCCTCTATTGTTAGCGCGCTAAATATTCAATACATAAACATTTATATAACGATAAAGAACAGGGAGTGAGTTATGTCCAAAAATGACCGAATGGTGGGCATCAGCCGCAGAACACTCGTTAAATCAACCGCGATAGGTTCTCTGGCGCTGGCTGCAGGCGGTTTTTCTTTACCGTTCACCCTGCGCAGTGCAGCGGCAACGGTACAACAGGCCAGCGAAAAAGTGATCTGGGGTGCCTGTTCCGTCAACTGTGGTAGCCGCTGTGCACTTCGTCTACATGTTAAAGATAATGAAGTGACCTGGGTGGAAACTGACAATACCGGCAGCGATGAGTACGGCAACCATCAGGTACGCGCCTGTTTGCGCGGTCGCTCCATCCGCCGGCGTATTAATCATCCCGATCGCTTGAATTACCCAATGAAACGCGTGGGTAAACGCGGTGAAGGCAAATTCGAACGGATTAGCTGGGATGAAGCCCTGGATACTATCGCCAGTAGCCTGAAAAAAACCGTCGAACAATATGGCAATGAGGCTGTATATATTCAGTACTCTTCGGGGATTGTTGGCGGCAATATGACCCGCTCTTCGCCATCAGCCTCGGCGGTCAAACGCCTGATGAACTGCTACGGCGGTTCACTCAATCAGTATGGCTCCTACAGCACCGCACAAATTTCCTGTGCCATGCCCTACACCTACGGCAGTAATGATGGCAACAGCACCACGGATATTGAAAACAGCAAGCTGGTCGTGATGTTTGGTAACAACCCGGCAGAAACCCGCATGAGCGGCGGTGGCATCACTTATCTTCTTGAAAAAGCGCGCGAGAAATCGAACGCCAAAATGATTGTTATCGATCCGCGATATACCGATACGGCTGCTGGTCGTGAAGATGAATGGCTTCCTATTCGCCCGGGCACCGATGCCGCGCTGGTTGCGGGTATTGCCTGGGTATTGATTAACGAAAATCTCGTTGATCAACCTTTTCTCGATAAATACTGCGTCGGCTATGACGAAAAAACCTTACCCGCAGATGCACCAAAAAATGGTCACTATAAAGCCTATATTCTTGGTGAAGGTGATGATAATACAGCGAAAACGCCGCAGTGGGCTTCGCAAATTACCGGTATCCCGGTGGACCGTATCATCAAACTGGCGCGTGAAATTGGCACAGCAAAACCCGCTTATATCTGCCAGGGCTGGGGGCCGCAACGCCAGGCAAACGGCGAACTGACTGCACGCGCTATTGCTATGTTGCCTATTTTGACGGGCAATGTCGGCATCAGCGGCGGAAATAGTGGCGCGCGTGAATCGACCTATACCATTACCATAGAACGCCTGCCGGTGCTGGATAATCCGGTCAAAACGTCAATCTCCTGCTTCAGCTGGACAGATGCTATCGATCATGGTCCGCAAATGACGGCAATCCGCGACGGCGTCCGCGGCAAAGATAAACTGGATGTGCCCATTAAGTTCATCTGGAACTACGCGGGAAATACCCTCGTTAATCAGCATTCTGACATCAACAAAACGCATGAAATTCTGCAGGACGAATCGAAATGCGAAATGATTGTGGTCATCGAAAACTTTATGACCTCATCGGCAAACTGCCAGACCTGATGACCGTTGAGCAGGAAGATATTATTCCTAACGACTACGCCGGTAACATGGGATATCTCATTTTCCTCCAGCCTGTCACCAGCGAAAAATTCGAACGCAAACCGATTTACTGGATCCTGAGTGAAGTCGCGAAACGTCTTGGACCTGACGTCTATCAAAAGTTCACAGAAGGTCGCACGCAGGAACAATGGTTACAACATCTGTACGCCAAAATGCTTGCCAAAGATCCGGCGTTACCGTCTTACGACGAACTGAAAAAAATGGGTATCTATAAGCGTAAAGATCCCAATGGCCATTTTGTCGCCTACAAAGCATTTCGTGACGACCCCGAGGCAAATCCACTTAAAACGCCTTCCGGTAAGATTGAAATTTATTCCAGCAGGCTGGCGGAAATTGCCCGTACCTGGGAACTGGAAAAAGATGAAGTGATAAGCCCATTGCCAGTTTATGCCTCAACCTTTGAAGGCTGGAACTCCCCTGAACGTAGAACCTTCCCACTGCAACTGTTTGGTTTCCATTACAAATCCCGTACTCACTCGACCTACGGCAATATTGATCTCCTGAAGGCTGCCTGCCGTCAGGAGGTGTGGATCAACCCTATAGATGCGCAGAAACGTGGGATTGCCAACGGCGATATGGTGCGGGTGTTTAACCATCGTGGCGAAGTTCGGCTACCAGCCAAAGTAACACCACGTATTCTCCCTGGAGTTAGCGCTATGGGCCAGGGAGCCTGGCACGAGGCCAATATGTCTGGCGATAAAATCGACCATGGCGGCTGTGTGAATACGCTAACCACTCTGCGCCCTTCACCACTGGCGAAGGGAAACCCGCAGCACACTAATCTGGTCGAGATCGAAAAAATATAACCCACGACAACCATAAATTCTGGCATGACATTTTGTTTGAAAAGCAATAAGTGAGTAATGATGAAAATCCATACCACAGAGGCGCTCATGAAGGCTGAAATCAGCCGTAGAAGTCTGATGAAAACCTCCGCACTTGGCAGTCTTGCGCTGGCAAGCAGTGCTTTCACTCTGCCATTTTCCCAAATGGTCCGGGCGGCAGAGGCTCCGGTAGAAGAGAAAGCGGTCTGGAGTTCCTGCACCGTTAACTGCGGGAGCCGCTGTCTGTTACGTTTGCATGTGAAAGATGACACCGTGTACTGGGTGGAGTCTGATACGACAGGTGACGACGTCTACGGTAATCATCAGGTTCGAGCGTGTTTACGCGGGCGCTCTATCCGCCGACGGATGAATCATCCTGATAGGTTGAAATATCCCATGAAGCGCGTCGGCAAGTGCGGTGAAGGTAAATTTGAACGGATAAGTTGGGACGAAGCCCTGGATACCATCAGTGATAATCTTCGGCGGATCCTGAAAGATTACGGCAATGAGGCTGTACATGTCCTGTACGGAACAGGCGTAGATGGCGGAAACATCACCAACTCAAACGTCCCGTACCGTCTGATGAACTCTTGCGGTGGTTTTCTCAGTCGCTATGGCAGCTACAGTACCGCACAGATCAGTGCCGCAATGAGTTATATGTTCGGTGCCAATGATGGCAACAGCCCGGATGATATCGCCAATACGAAACTGGTCGTTATGTTCGGAAATAACCCGGCAGAAACGCGGATGAGCGGCGGTGGTGTCACTTACTACGTCGAGCAAGCCCGCGAACGTTCAAACGCACGCATGATCGTCATCGATCCACGTTATAACGACACTGCTGCCGGGCGTGAAGATGAATGGCTGCCTATTCGCCCTGGCACCGATGGCGCACTGGCCTGTGCGATTGCCTGGGTACTGATTACTGAAAACATGGTCGATCAGCCATTTCTCGACAAATATTGTGTTGGTTACGATGAAAAAACGCTGCCCGCCAACGCACCACGTAACGCGCATTATAAAGCCTATATTCTGGGCGAAGGGCCTGACGGCATAGCTAAAACGCCGGAATGGGCAGCAAAAATCACCAGCATCCCGGCAGAAAAAATTATCCAGTTGGCGCGAGAGATCGGTTCAGCAAAACCTGCTTATATTTGTCAGGGTTGGGGGCCACAACGACATTCCAACGGCGAGCAAACGTCCCGCGCTATTGCCATGCTTTCCGTTCTCACCGGTAACGTTGGCATAAACGGCGGCAACTCAGGTGTACGCGAAGGTAGCTGGGATCTGGGGGGAGAATGGTTCCCGATGCTTGAGAATCCTGTTAAAACGCAGATTTCCGTCTTTACATGGACAGATGCCATCGACCATGGTACGGAAATGACCGCGACCCGTGATGGTGTTCGTGGAAAAGAAAAACTGGATGTCCCCATCAAGTTTTTATGGTGCTACGCCAGTAACACATTGATCAATCAACATGGCGACATCAATCACACCCATGAGGTGCTTCAGGATGACAGCAAGTGCGAGATGATTGTTGGCATTGACCACTTCATGACGGCCTCGGCTAAGTATTGCGATATCCTGTTGCCCGACCTGATGCCAACAGAGCAAGAAGACCTTATCTCTCATGAATCTGCAGGGAATATGGGCTATGTGATCCTCGCCCAACCCGCAACCTCAGCAAAATTTGAACGCAAACCCATCTACTGGATGCTGAGTGAAGTCGCCAAACGCTTAGGACCAGACGTTTATCAAACCTTTACTGAAGGTCGCAGTCAGCATGAATGGATCAAATATCTCCATGCGAAAACGAAGGAACGTAACCCTGAGATGCTCGACTACGAGGAGATGAAAACGACCGGGATCTTTAAGAAAAAATGCCCGGAAGAACACTACGTCGCTTTCCGCGCATTCCGTGAAGATCCACAGGCAAACCCGTTGAAAACACCTTCGGGGAAAATCGAAATTTATTCTGAACGACTGGCGAAGATTGCAGATACCTGGGAATTGAAAAAAGATGAAATTATTCATCCCCTTCCTGCGTATACCCCAGGTTTTGATGGCTGGGACGATCCCCTGCGGAAAACCTATCCACTGCAGTTAACGGGCTTCCACTACAAAGCGCGTACCCACTCCAGCTACGGCAATATTGATGTGTTACAGCAGGCCTGCCCACAAGAGGTGTGGATCAACCCCATTGATGCTCAGGCACGCGGTATCCGTCATGGCGATACCGTGCGGGTATTTAACAATAATGGAGAAATGCTGATTGCCGCAAAAGTGACTCCGCGTATTCTGCCTGGCGTTACCGCCATCGGGCAAGGTGCGTGGCTTAAAGCGGATATGTTTGGTGACCGGGTCGATCACGGCGGCAGTATCAATATTCTGACCTCTCACCGCCCTTCACCGCTGGCAAAGGGAAACCCGTCGCACAGCAATCTTGTCCAGATCGAAAAGGTTTAAGGAGTAGCCCATGACCACACAATATGGATTTTTTATCGATTCCAGCCGCTGTACTGGCTGTAAAACCTGCGAACTGGGGTGCAAAGATTTTAAAGATCTTGGCCCGGAAGTCAGTTTCCGCCGTATTTATGAATATGCTGGCGGCGACTGGCAGGAAGATAATGGCATCTGGCACCAGAACGTGTTCGCTTATTATCTCTCCATCTCCTGTAACCATTGCGATGACCCCGCATGTACAAAAGTCTACCCCAGCGGCGCAATGCATAAGCGTGAAGATGGCTTTGTGGTGGTTGATGAAGATGTTTGTATCGGCTGCCGCTACTGCCACATGGCTTGTCCGTACGGCGCACCACAGTACAATGCTGAAAAAGGGCACATGACGAAGTGCGATGGTTGTTATTCGCGCGTCGCCGAGGGGAAACAACCCATATGCATCGAATCCTGCCCGCTGCGTGCACTTGAGTTCGGTCCAATTGAAGAGCTGCGCCAGAAGCACGGCACTCTGGCTGCCGTCGCGCCACTGCCGCGCGCGCATTTCACAAAACCCAATATCGTTATCAAACCTAACGCCAACAGCCGCCCGACCGGCGATTGGATTTGCCCCTATATTTCCAGACATCTGTTATCACTTAACCCATTACAAGCCCGCTGCCGCAGATATTCCCGTGGCGAGCGATAACCCAGCGCACTATGCGGATGCCATTCGTTATAATGCTCGAACGCCTCTGCAAGGTTCTTTGCTGCCGTTAACCCGTCTGGTTTGGGCATGATACTGATGTAGTCACGCTTTATCGTTTTCACGAAGCTCTCTGCTATTCCGTTACTCTCCGGACTCCGCACCGCCGTGTTCTTCGGTTCAAGTCCCAACATCCGGGCGAACTGGCGTGTTTCATTAGCCCGGTAGCATGAACCATTATCCGTCAGCCACTCCACT
>NZ_MIIV01000095.1:0-7829 GCF_001743015.1 Shigella sp. FC1567 | reverse complement strand
TCGGCCTTTGAGGTCGTGGTATGGATGACGGATGGCTGGCCGCTGTATGAATCACGCCTGAAGGGAAAGCTGCACGTTATCAGCAAGCGTTACACTCAGCGCATTGAGCGACATAATCTGAATCTGAGACAACATCTGGCAAGGCTGGGACGGAAGTCACTGTCGTTCTCAAAATCGGTGGAGCTGCATGACAAGGTCATCGGGCATTATCTGAACATAAAACACTATCAGTAAGTTGGAGTCATTACCTACCGTTTATTGCTGATTGGCCTCGGATCACCAATGGTGATTTACGGCCTAGTTCGCCCGCTCACCATCGAAACGCGAGATTAAACTCCTGACAAAACACGCCCCAGAAACGCACTTCTGTTGGCGTAGTCTGGATTATTGCGCACGTAGGTTTAAAACGTAAATTGTAACAACGTGCGCTTTGTTTATGCCGGATGCGGCGTGTACGCCTTATCCGGCCTACGGTCAGGTTCCCGTAGGCATGATAAGACGCGTAAGCGTCACATCAGGCAATGAATACCCAATGCGACCAGCTTCTTATATCAGAACAGCCCCAACGGTTTATCCGAGTAGCTCACCAGCAGGCACTTGGTTTGCTGGTAATGCTCCAGCATCATCTTGTGGGTTTCGCGACCGATACCTGATTGTTTGTAGCCACCAAACGCCGCATGTGCCGGGTAAGCGTGATAACAGTTGGTCCACACGCGCCCAGCCTGTATGCCGCGCCCCATCTTATAGGCCAGATTACCGTTGCGGCTCCAGACGCCCGCGCCCAGGCCATATTGCGTATCGTTCGCCAGCTCCAGCGCTTCTTCCATCGTTTTGAAGGTGGTCACCGCCAGCACCGGGCCAAAAATCTCCTCCTGGAACACCCGCATATTGTTCTGACCAAACAGAATCGTCGGTTCGAGGTAGTAGCCGTCTTTCAGTTCACCTTCCAGCAGCTTGCGCCGCCCGCCTGTGAGCACGTCAGCGCCCTCTTTTTTACCGATATCAATGTAGTTGAGGATGGTTTCCAGTTGCCCGTGAGAAACCTGCGCGCCCATTTGCGTCACGCTGTCGAGCGGGTTACCGCTACGAATGCTTTCGACACGGCGGATGGCGCGTTCCATAAAGCGTTCGTAGATAGATTCCTGCACTAAAGCACGACTCGGACAGGTGCAAACTTCGCCCTGGTTAAAGGCAAACAGTGCAAAGCCTTCCAGCGCTTTATCGAAAAAGGCATCTTCTTCATCCATCACATCAGCAAAGAAGATATTTGGCGACTTACCGCCCAACTCCAGCGTCACCGGAATAATGTTTTGCGTTGCGTATTGCATAATTTGTTGGCCCACTTCCGTTGAGCCGGTAAACGCCACTTTGGCGATGCGTTTCGAGGTCGCCAGATATTCGCCAATTTCCCCACCTGCGCCATTGACCACGTTCACCACGCCCGGCGGCAGTAAATCACCGACAATTTCCATTAGCAGCAGTACAGAAAGCGGGGTAAGACGTGCGGGTTTCAGCACCACACAGTTGCCCGCCGCCAGCGCGGGAGCCATTTTCCAGCTCGCCATCAGCAGCGGGAAGTTCCACGGGATAATCTGCCCCACCACGCCTAACGGTTCATGGAAATGATAGGCCACGGTTTCGCTATCAACTTCACTGATCCCACCTTCCTGCGCCCGAATACACGAGGCGAAATAGCGAAAATGATCAATCGCCAGCGGCACGTCGGCAGCACTGGTTTCGCGAATGGGTTTGCCGTTATCCCAGGTTTCAGCTGTCGCTAACAGCTCGAGGTTTTGTTCCATTCGATCGGCAATCTTAAACAGAATCGCCGCGCGATCCTGCACCGAGGTGTGCGCCCATTTATCTTTCACTTTGTGCGCAGCATCTAGCGCCAGATCGATGTCTCGTTTGCCCGAAGACGCCACTTCGCACAGCAGCTGCCCAGTCACCGGCGTCAGGTTCTGGTAATACTCACCATCGGCAGGGGCTACCCATTCGCCGCCAATAAAGTTGTCATAGCGGGCTTTTAACTTGAGGGGGAAACCATACTCGCCGGGCTTAATCTGTGCTGAAGGGGGATTATTGGTCATGATCGTCTCCTTGCGGTGTGAGGTATAACAAGGGTAGACGTGACTGGCGAAATCTTCGCCAGTCGGTAACAGCTTTACGACGGCTATCACGAATTTACGGGCAAGGGTTACAGAGATAGTTGAAAAAGCGGCTGACAATTTGCCAGCCGTTGTGGAAATGATGATTACATCGCTGCGCGATAAATCGCCACAATTTCTTCGTGAGTTGCCTGGATCGGGTTAGTAAAACCACAGGCATCTTTCAGGGCATTAGTCGCCAGAACCGCGAAATCTTCTTCTTTCACGTTCAGGTCGCGTAGGCCTGCCGGGATATCCACTTTCTTCGCCAGTTCACGGATGGCGTTAATGCAGGCTTCAGCACCTTCCGCGTCGTTTTTACCTGTCACGTTCACGCCCATTGCAGCGGCACAGTCACGCAGACGTGCAGCGGCGACTTTGCTGTTGAATACCTGAACATGGGGCAGCAGAACGGCGTTACATACACCGTGTGGCAGGTTGTAGAAACCGCCCAGCTGGTACGCCATCGCATGAACATAACCCAGAGAAGCATTATTGAACGCCATACCGGCAAGGAACTGGGCATAAGCCATTGCTTCACGCGCTTTCGCATTACTGCCATCTTCAACGGCTAACGGCAGGTTTTCGGCAATCATGGTCACGGCTTTCAGTGCACAAGCGTCAGTGATCGGCGTGGCGGCAATAGAAACATATGCTTCGATAGCGTGCGTTAAGGCATCCATACCCGTTGCGGCGGTCAGTGACTTCGGCATACCAATCATCAGAGAGGAGTCATTGACAGAAAGCAGCGGAGTGACATGTTTATCAACAATCGCCATTTTGATATGACGCGCTTCGTCAGTGATGATGCAGAAACGGGTCATTTCAGAGGCCGTACCCGCAGTGGTGTTGATGGCGATCATCGGCAGCTGCGGTTTTGCAGAGCGGTCAACGCCTTCGTAATCGCGAATATCGCCGCCATTGGCTGCCACCAGCGCAATACCTTTTGCGCAGTCGTGTGGAGAACCACCGCCTAAGGAGATCACGCTATCGCAATTATTCTCTTTAAGTAATTTCAAACCTGCGGCGACGTTTTCCGTGGTGGGGTTAGGTTGGGTGCCATCATAAATAACGCTAAAAATATTGCGTTCTTCCAGTGCTTTTTGCACATCGCCCGCCATACCTAATTTCGTTAACATACTGTCAGTGACAATTAAGGTACGGGTAAATCCATAATCTGCCATCATATTCATTGCATCAGTCAATGAATCAGCGCCGATGACATTCACAGAAGGAATAAAGAAAGTTGAAGATGCCATAACACACTCCTGAAAGTGTAAAAAAGGGTGGGAAGCTTACTGAGGATTTTCATTCGAAAACATGATCATTATTATTAATTATCAAAATTAATCTAATAAAAAGCACATTGTATTCATTAAACAATGTGCTTTTTTTAAAATCATAAGAAATTTGTATTAATTTATTTTAAAAATTAATTAATCATTTCCTTATTTTTCCGGAAATAATAATGCGTCGCGCAATAAATGATCATTTCCACGACGACGCGTAAAGCCAATGCGGTCAAAATATTCCAGAATCTGAATTGCCAGCTTTCGGCCTACGCCTAAGCGATCGCGGAAATCCGCCGCGCAGGTTGAACCACACTCCTGATCGAGATCGCGGATCATATTGGCAAATTCGACAATCCGATCGTTACGGTAATAACGATCTTTGACGATCGCGGTAATTATTCCTTGCTGCGCCGCCTGGCTTAGCGTCAAGCGCATTGCCTGCTCGTCGGTACCCGTCTCTTTTGCCAGATCACGCACCCACCACGGCTCGTCACTAAACAGCGGCTCTGCTTTTTGCCAGATGGCCTGCTGCTCTTCGCTGAAGCCCGCTTTGTGATCCGGCAGATGCAGCCAACCGTGATGACTGAGGATGTCGCCGCTTTCGCGCATCTTTTCAATCAGCAACAGTACTAGCGCTTCATCTTCCATTGGCAACGCCATACGTCGCAGACGTTCGCGCCCAGGCCCAGGTTCATCGCGATGTTGCTCATGATAAGTCGCTAATGTGTCGAGAATTTTCCGTTGCCAGCGAGCGGCAACCGGCGCATTCAACAAGCTATAACCAGCCTGAATATAGCCAGGCTGTTGCAGCAGTTCGCGCATCCCTTCGCCGTTGAGCTGGCGCGCCCAGGCGAAATCAGGAAGATTAACCGCGCCGCGTTGCAGGTGAACGGCTAACGCTTCGCTATCATTCTGTGCCCTGGCGAGGGAAGCCAGCCATTGCAGATACTCTGGTTTACGTTTACCGCGACGCGGCGGGTTAAGCATCACGACGCGCGCTCCGGCCAGCGTGTTGCGGGCAGAGATATCGCGCAATACCAGGCGGTCGTTATCTGCCAGCCATAACGGGGTGTCGAAGACCAGTTCAGCAAGGTTATCTTCCAGCAGTGAAACGCGTCCCGTGACGTGGCTGGCGGCGTGGTGAATATGCAGCGGCTGCCACTGGGTCAGCGGTGTATGGGTTTGAAGCTCGACAATCACCCGTGTGAACGGCTCTGGCGGCGCATCGGCAAGCAGCCAGTCGCCACGGTTAATCTGCTCTTTTTCCGCATCACCCGCGATGTTAAGCGCGATACGCTGCCCGGCATGGGCGGTTTCTGTTGGCTGGTTTTGTGCATGCAGCGCACGTACACGCATCGGTTTATTTACACCAGTCAGCCAGAGTGAATCGCCTACCTTCACTTCCCCGCTTAACGCCGTACCGGTGACGACCAGCCCGGCACCTTTTACGGTAAATGCGCGGTCGATCGCGAGGCGGAAACTATGTTGGCTGGCGTGTTCACGTCCTGGTAACTGAAGCAGATGCTCGCGCAGGGCATCAATTCCCCGACCTTCGGTTGCTGCGGTGATAAACAGTTTTGCCTCAGCAAAACCGTATTCCCGCAGCACCTCCTTTACCTGGCGTTCAACCTCATCAACACGCGCTTCGTCCACGCGATCGGCCTTGGTCAGCGCCACTGTCAGCATCGGGTTACCGGTCAGCTGCAAAATCGCCAGATGCTCACGGGTCTGCGCCATCACGCCGTCATCGCACGCCACCACCAACAGCGCGTGATCGATACCACCAACGCCCGCCAGCATGTTGGAAAGAAACTTTTCATGACCGGGTACGTCGATAAAACTAGGCACGCGACCATCCGGCTGCGGCCAGTAGGCATAGCCGAGATCGATGGTCATGCCGCGCTTTTTTTCTTCCGGCAGACGGTCAGCATTTACGCCAGTAATCGCCTGCAATAAGGTTGTTTTGCCGTGGTCAACGTGTCCGGCAGTCGCAATAATCATTTCAACAACATCTCCAAAAACCGTTGCTCATCTTCAAGGCAGCGTAAATCCAGCCACAATCGTCCGTCATAAATACGACCAATCACCGGCACTGGCAATTCACGCCAGCGGGCGGCTAATGACTCAAGGTGGCTACCGCGTCCATCATGGGGTGTAAACGTTAATGCCGCGCTCGGCAGGCGATCAACCGGCAGCGAACCACTGCCAATCTGCGAAAGACATGGCATAACCTGTACCGCAAACTCCGCGCCGTAATGTGCGGCAAGGGGAGCCTGTAAACGTTGTGCCTGGATTTGAATGACCTCTGCGCTGCGGGTAAGCAGGCGCAGGGTCGGTAATTTTTCACTCAGAGCTTCAGGGTGTAAATAAAGACGCAACGTGGCTTCCAGCGCCGCGAGGGTCATTTTATCCGCGCGTAATGCACGCTTCAGCGGGTGGCTTTGCAGGCGGGCGATCATCTCTTTTTTACCAACGATAATCCCTGCCTGCGGCCCGCCTAACAACTTGTCGCCGGAGAAGCTCACCAGACTGACGCCCGCCGCAATCAACTCCTGCGGCATTGGCTCTTTCGGCAAACCGTACTGGCTAAGATCGACCAGCGAGCCACTGCCTAAATCAGTCACTACGGGAACATCCAGCTCTTTGCCGAGCGCCACCAGTTCCGCTTCATCTATCGCTTTGGTGAACCCCTGAATGCTGTAGTTACTGGTATGTACTTTCATCAACAGTGCGGTATTTTCATTCACCGCCTGACGATAATCATTCGCGTGCGTGCGGTTGGTGGTCCCTACTTCGTGTAGGGTGCAGCCTGCCTGACGCATAACATCGGGAATACGAAACGCGCCGCCAATCTCCACCAATTCGCCGCGAGATACTACCACCTCTTTCCCGCTGGCAGTGGCCGCCAACATCAATAACACCGCCGCCGCATTGTTATTGACGATACAGGCATCTTCCGCCCCCGTAATACGGCACAGCAGTTGCGCCAGCGCCCGATCGCGATGTCCGCGTCCAGCGTCGTCCAGATCGTACTCGAGGGTCACTGGCGAACGCATAGCCTGCGCAACGGCTTCCACCGCGGCTTCCGCCTGTAAAGCTCGTCCAAGGTTGGTATGCAGCACGGTTCCCGTCAGGTTGATCACCGGACGCAGCGCGCTCTGCGCCTCTTTCGTCAACCGGGCATCGACTTCTTGCGCCCAGTTTTCACACCACGCAGGAAGCGTCTGGCTGTCACGAATCACTTCTCGCGCTTCGTCGAGCATCTGACGCAACAATTCCACCACGCGGGTGTGACCATAAGTATCACGCAAAGAAAGGAAGGAGCTATCGTGCAATAAGCGATCAATAGCCGGAAGTTGACTATAGAGGGAACGCGTTTCGGTTGTCATAGGAAACCTAGCTAATCAAGGCCCTCTCACATGGAGAAGGGCGTTTAACATAACCACGGATTGTAACGTGAGATGGGTCAGGAGGACATATCGCGCATCAAGCCTTTGGCGGTTCGGTGCGAGCAAAACTTTCGCGGCTAAACAGGTTTTCGACCAGTTTGACTAAGTGTGGGCGGTCGACACACCAACCTGGCGCAACGCGGCGGAAATTGAGATATCCGACAGCACAGGCAATGGCGATAGTCGCCAGATTGACCGTATCGGTTTTGAGTGTGCCATCGACCAGATATCCTTCCAGCACATCCAGACTGCGGTTGATTTTCTCCCGCTGGCGTAACAATTCATCTTCAGACTGCTGCGCCGCCGGACGCGCCTGTTCACGCACCGATACCAGCCCGGCATCCATAATGCCATCCGCCAGCGCCTCAATTTTGCGCACCCGCAACGACTCCAGCGGATCGCGCGGCAACATCGCCGGAGCGACATTCATTAACTCAATATATTCAGCGATGATCGGCGAATCAAACCAGCATTCGCCCTCTTCGGTCACCAGCACCGGCACTTTTCCTAACGGGTTAAATTGCGCCACGCCGTTGTCCGCGTTATAGGGCAGTTCATTAATAAATTCGAAAGTTATGCCCTTTTCTAACAACAGAATAGAAAGTTTGCGTACAAACGGGCTGGTGTAGCTACCGACGAGTTTCATGCCGAGTCCTTTGTGCGAGGAAAAATATCAGTATGGCCTGGTGATGGGAAAAAGGGCAGAAAATGTTGATGGTTTGTTACTTCCAAATAAATCACATATTTATCATGGTGATATAAATATTTTCCTAATTATTTCACTCTGATGGATATCTCACTTCAGGCTTTCTTATAAATCTGTAGGGTTTTGCCTGTCAGCAGACAAATAACCCGATAAAACAAGGATGAGAAATGAGCGGAAAACCGGCAGCGCGTCAGGGCGACATGACGCAGTATGGCGGTAGCATTGTTCAGGGTTC
>NZ_MIIV01000094.1:0-7953 GCF_001743015.1 Shigella sp. FC1567 | reverse complement strand
ACCGTCCGGCACGGTCCATCACAGTGATAAAGGTTCTCAGTATGTATCGCTGGCCTACACACAGCGGCTTAAGGAAGCCGGATTACTGGCATCAACAGGAAGTACAGGCGACTCGTATGACAACGCGATGGCGGAGAGCATCAATGGTCTTTACAAAGCGGAGGTAATACACCGTAAGAGCTGGAAAAACCGTGCAGAAGTGGAACTGGCCACACTCACGTGGGTGGACTGGTATAATAATCGACGATTGCTGGAAAGGCTGGGCCACATCCCTCCGGCAGAAGCAGAAAAAGCTTATTATGCTTCCATCGGAAACGATGATCTGGCAGCCTGAGTTCACAGATAAAACACTCTCCAGGAAACCCGGGGCGGTTCAGGCTGGGGTCAAAACAGGTTCTTGGGCTGGATGGCATTGGTGAGGCCGGTTGGCGCGCGCTGCATCAGACTCATCGCTTTGAGCATATCTTTTCTTGGCTTTTATTAACGCCAGAGCAATTACAGAACACGCCGGGGATCGCGAAAAGTAAAAGTGCGCAGTTATGGCATCAGTTTAATCTGGCTCGTAAGCAGCCTTTTACTCGCTGGGTGATGGCAATGGGAATACCGCTAACCCGGGCGGCGCTTAATGCCAGTGATGAACGGTCCTAGTCGCAACTTTTATTTAGCACGGAGCAGTTCTGACAGCAGCTGCCGGGGACTGGATCTGGGCGCGCCAGACAGGTTATTGAATGGAAGGAAAATGCGCAAATCAAGAAGCTGGGCAGTTGGCTGGCTGCCCAGCAGATCACAGGTTTTGAACCTTAGTGACCTTCGTGGCTGTAGTAAAAGACCGGTAATCCCAGCTTAAGACGTAGCGCCAGTAAGCGGGCAAAAAAGCCGAATACCAGGGTGGAGATAATCACCACATCATGGTTAGAAACATAGTGTTGCAGCGCGATGTACAGCACGGCGGAGGCAAATGAGACACCAGCATACAACTCTTTCTGGAATACCAGTGGGATGCGTTTACAGAACATATCGCGCAAAACGCCGCCAAACACGCCGGTGGTTACCGCCGCGACAACGGCAATAATTGGGCCGTGCCCCATATCCAGTGCAACCTGTGCGCCGATGATAGAAAAGACCACCAGTCCGAGCGCATCGAGCACCAGAAACACTTTGCGCAGGTAAGGCATTACAGGAGCAACGATAGTGGTGAGTACTGCGGCGGTAGCGACGATAATCACATATTCCGGGTGTTTGACCCAGCCGAGCGGATAGTGGCCCAGCAGAATATCGCGCACTGACCCTCCGCCAATTGCGGTGGCGGTCGCAATAATAATTACGCCAAATGTATCCATGCGCCGTCGTCCGGCCGCCAGCGCCCCCGTCATGGCTTCGGCAGTGATGCCAACCAAATACAAAATGTGTAACAGCATGGTTCTCTCCCTAAAAATCTGTCTGGCAGGGTAGCGATTTGTGCGCATTGTCACGATTGAGATTTTTTAAGGTAAGAGGAAATTGATAACTTGTAGTTATGTGAAATCGCTATTTTCTGTAGCGTAGATGCATTATTCTGAGTTCTTGTCTGAGAAAATGCATAAGAAAAAATAGGTTAAAATTGAGGGGTGGAAAAGAAAGGTGCAATGTTTAGCCATTGTGTTCACTGCACCTGGACTTTGGCTTACGCATCGGGTATCTCAATTAAGAAAAAGAGTTTTTAGTTTCTGCTATTTCTTCTCTGTAATTTTTACACTGTTTTCCAACTGCTTGATGCTGACCTGCGGGGTCGGCAACTCCTCAGGCATGGTTCCGCCAAGTTCCTGAATGGTTTGCCTCACCTTGCGACCCACGTCAAAGTGTGTGGTGTTTGCTTGCTGTTTTGAATTCACGCCATCCCGCTTGAGTTTTTCTTCTGTTTGGGTAGCTCGAAAGAGATTAGCCGCCAGTTCTGTTGAACCCATATGATCCAGGATATTCTGATTCTTTTTCAGCCCCTTCCGCTGATGAATAGCTTTCTGATCTAATCCACCATACAGCCCCCGGTAACCATGATTCTGAAATATGGCGAAATCGATAGCTGTCGCTACCCCAGCTTGCTGCGCTGCCTCAACCAATTGTTTGTTATGTTCTTTCAATTCATTTCTCAGAAAAAGACGCTTTTCGTCTTCACGAAGTTGCCTGAAAGCTTCATCGTCAGCCAGCTCCTGCCGTCGGGTCTGGATAGCAAAATAAGTTTGCCCTGCCGCAATAACCGGTTTCGCAGGGTCGCCGTTTTGTACTACCAGGTAACAGGCATAGCGGGAGAGATGAACATCTTCAAGTTCTCGTTGAGCCCCTGAACCTAATACAACCATTTTGGTGGTTTCAACGAAATGGTCAGATGCAGCTTGATTGCTGGCTTCGCACGCTTGAGTCGCGCGGGCCAGTACCTTTTGAAAATTGCGCCAGTCCCGATAATCCAGTAACGGTGCCAATTCTCTAGCTGACCAAAATTCTTGCCCTTCAGTGCCATAATGCCGTATTTCTTCAAAAGGTTGATGATGTTCGTTCATTGCCCACTCCATGTGATATCGATTGCAAAGAAAGTAAATCTGTAACTGTATTTATATACAGTTGTGAGTATCTCACGTTCTCAGTGTGCTGGGCAAAAAAACATCGCAAAATCTGGAGCAGGCACGCAAAACAGAATTGAAGTTGCGGGGAAGAAAAATGCCGCTCTGTTTGAGTGGGCGGCATTTGTGAAGGCTGAAAAGTAAGAATTGGCGTTACGAGTTGAATCTGTTTATTGAGTAGTGGCTTTAAACGCCCGTGGTTGCTGTGTTTCTTGTAATGCGTTTTCTCAGTAGGTACACCCTTGTGTACACGGTATTTTGAGGCGCTGTCTTTGGCTGCTCGTTTTATGCTCTCATGCTTGCTGTTCTGGCCTCTTATCTTTTGCGCCTTATTGTATGATAGTGCTATCCCACAATAAGGAACCTGCCAGCTATGAGAATGACCAGCCGCAAAAAAGAGATACTTAGCTACTTTGAACCGGATAACCTCGAATGGGTGACTGGTGAGATTGGTGCGCCGCCGTTCGATGTGTCGGGTGTGGCCTACCTGCTTCATGGCATGGTGTCGTTCGATAAGCGTCACCAGCTCGAATCAACCCGGCGCACACTGGAAAGCATGGTTGCTGGTGGACTGCTTGAGCGGGTGACAGTGTATGAATCGCGCCAGATACGGCGCGGCGGTGAGACTAACGCAACGGTCGTGCGCTACGGTTTGCCCGGTCAGTGCGCTGTTATGCGCGATACTGGCGGCGCTGATAACGCAATATCAGGCGAATATATGAGGGTCAGTTAAGAGTCTGCAATCTGTCGTTGATGCTGCTCAGGTCGTAAACCCGGCGCTCAATATCCAGCATCAGGAAATTGTGGATCTCGGCCTGCTCAGGATTATCAGACTCTCTGGCCTGTAATAGCAATTCATTGTAACCATGCAAGCCGCCTGAGTTTTCCACCGGGGTGGTGCCTTTCCCACGCAGGCAGCTAATGGGCTGATTGCTCGTATCGTGTGTTTGCTTCTCCAGCACAATGACGCAATCCCACCAGTCGCCAAAGTCATACGTGTAAACCAGCTTGTCACCATCATTCTGGAGCGCTGCCCATAGTGGTGTGATTGCCGCATTACCCATGCTTTCATCCTCACCCCATACGCGATACTCGCTACCGGGATCACCTTTACGCCCTTTCTCGAACATATACAGGTGTTCGTCATTCCAGCCAAAAGCCAACTGGATCACCGCGTGAAGTTCACTAAAGGGGATTTGCTCTGGAACCAGCACACGCCGCCATATAGGTGGTTTGCTGTCTCGGATGGTTATCTTTAGCTGGTACATGCAAATCCTGAATAAATGCGAATCGGAAGGATAACGATACTGACGTACTCACAATTCTGTAAAGGTGAATAAAGGAAATTTGCTTAATACGCATAAGTTACATGCGGAATAATCCCGTATCTACCTGCGCGGCGCTGGCTTCTTCCACTGGTAGGCAGGTGCTCGCATCATTTCGCGGAACCTGTCGCGCCGGGCTATATCGGCATTAACTGAGCGTTCTATCTCCCGTTGATCTGCCTGTGTAAGCTGGTGGCCTCCATGCTCAAGTTTGGCGATGGTCAATAAGGCTATTTCGCGTGGTGTCATACGTCATACCCTCTGGAAGGATGAAACACGCCCGGATTAAATTTCATTTTTCGCGGGTATGAAAAAACGATGGGGCGGGCAGTCCTTAAGGCTCAGGATTGCAGAGATTTGGCCTCCCCCTCCCGGTGATAGTTTATTGCTTGATGTGGACGGCTTGCTATATTGGCGGCGAATGCAAATTGTCGCAGAAGTCTATCCCGTTCTCTGACGCCCCGTGCGGGCGTTTTGCTTTTATAGAGTCAGGCCAATGCCTCTGGCTGCTTTTCCTGCTTTACGCTCAATAACGCCCGTGATTCTGTCCACTACCGGGCTGAATGCCTGCCAGTAAGCCATCTCCATAACTGATAACTCTGCCCGCTTCCTGTCAAACGTAGCCCAGCGCATCCCCTTTGGTTTTGGGAACATGCGAATGTCATTAAACAGATTATTGGCAAGGTCATTGCTGCCCCATATCGCGCATCGCTGCTGGCGTATCTTCATGCGCATCCTGTCCAGTATGTCGGCACTCTGGCTTTTATAGTGAAGTTTCCAGCACGCCCGGCAGCCAATGTCTTTCTTGCCGATATACAGCTTTGCAGCCCGCTTCATACAGTGGGGGCAAGCGTACCATTCCCGGACGCCATACCCGGCCTTCGTGGTTGTGGTGCGAATAGCCCGCGTCACGCCGTTGATTGTCATGGCGTAGCTGTCGGCTTGCCGGAAGGCATACAACGTTCCGCTTTCGGTCTGGGTATAAAGCTGCGTACCCGGTTCAGCATCCGCCAGCCTGCTACGCATGTTCGCAAGGAATGGCAACCCTATACGGGGCAGGTCGGTGGTATAGCTGCGCGTTCTGTCTCTCACTGGCTGGCCTCCTGCGAATTACTGCGCATTAACTGCGAACGGTGCGCAAATTGAATACGAAATAATATGCGTATTTTACTGTAAATTGCGCACCAATTTTGCAATTTCACATCAATAAAGCCAGTAACCGCGCGGGGGTTGAGGATGGTTTGCGCATTGATATCCGTTTCGTTTTGCGGAGATATTTTGTTAACTGCGCAATTCGCAATTTACTGCGCAATGCTCGGGTTTCGTATTCGGAGGATTTTCCACTTTGCGTACTGCATTCGACTGTAGAAACCCAGCGATAATGCGCCTTACAGGCTGGTACGCAACTGCGAATCGGTTTCGTATCTGGTGAGAGTGCGTACCTGAGTTGCGTACTAAAACCTTAGCAAAAATTAGCATCGTACTGATACCGCCACCTCCAAACTGATTGAGCCAAAGCCAGCAATATCAGACGTCTTAGCCATTTTGCGCACGCATCTGTTTGCAATGCCGGCGTTAGAATTCGTCAGGTGGTACGCACGTTAAATGCGCAGTTTTGCCGCGTACCGGACTGCGTACTGCGAACCAATGCCGCAAACCTGAATATTTTTGACGACCTGAATCACAATTAGGCTCCTAGCCCGCTACTGGCAAGGACTTGGCTCCATTAGAGTTTTAAATCCGTCAAGAACAGTCCAATATTTTAGGCTGCGCTCGGAACGAACATCACGGCGCAGAAGTGTACCAACCGAAACTTGTTAACCCGGCATCGCAGCGCTCACGATTAAGCACACGTGGCGGGTTTTCTCTGGTCATCAACTCAAGCAAGGCATTGCCTCCCTGCGTCTCTAGGCGGTATTGCCTATCGGTAGTGGTAATGGCATCCGGCAATAACTTTATGGCGGCCTGGCTAAAGTCTCGCGGTGCGCCGTAAAATTGCGCATCAACAATATGAACCACATCGCCGTTAATCGTTGTCCGATAACGGTCTGGCTGTATGGTAAAGCCCCCACAATGGATAGCAGATAGTGCCGGTGCCGAGGAGATCAGGCCGGCTGCCAGAATGTATGGCTTCATTCTTCACCCACCAATTCATCCAGTTCAGCCAGCGTCATAGGCTTTGGTACAGGCTTGTCAATATCACCCATAATGCGCTGGAAGTTGCTGGCAGGCATATGGTTACGGTTCTCCAGTATTTTCGCCAGCGCGATAACATCCCACCATTTCAGGGCAATCAGCGCCTCAGCACGGGAAAGGGATATTCTCTGTATATCAGCATCCTCCCCACCAGCCACCCGGTATACCTCTGATAAATCACGAACATTTTTCATGTCTGCTTTCCCGGACGTTTCCATCAGTGCGTTAATATCATCCCCCGTATAGCGTGATTGCGCGACGATACCAGCCAGAGAGATAACCATAGCCCGGCATACCTGGTCTATCAGACGTAACCTGGTGTCATCATTCGAGAGGGTGTAAGACTTAACCTCAGCCACATTCCGTGGATAGTTGGCGTGCCATACCGCGACAGCTCCACATTCATCAACATCGCCGCTAAGGTAGGTTTTTGCCACTCGGTTATTACCCGATAACGCAATTTCTACCTCCTGTATGCCGAAAAACCATGCGGCTATCGCATGATCTGCTTCATGTATTGCAAGATGTCTGGGCCAGCGATAGCTGCCGAACTCAATAATGATGGGTTGCGTACTCATATCTTCCCTCTCAGAATGGCGTTTCATCGTCGAATGGTGGGCGTTGGTCGTATTCATCACGGGATGGCTGCTGCGCACGTCTCAGCGCGTCCGTTGCCTGTCCCCGCTGTCCTGCCTTCCCGCCGGGGCGTACCGTTCTGGCGCTGATCACACTGTCGGCTACTACCTGATACCCCTGCTGTGTACCGCCGTCCTGCCCTGTCCACTGGTTGAGTTGCATATTGCCTGCCACGCTCACAAGGTCGCCTTTCTGGTGCTTTGCCAGCGCATCGGCCTGCTTCCCAAAAGCAATAACGCCCAGCCAGAAGGTTGACTCTCCCGCCTCTGCCGCATTACAGGGGAGAGACACCGCCAGCCGCGCCATAGCCATGTTGTTACCGTTCGTTGTGGTGCGGGTCTGGGGATCTGCCACCAGCCGCCCGTATGCTGAAATTTGTGCTGTCATTTTCCCCTCACTGGATTATTAGTTTTGCTAATGACGATTTCTTAATGTGGGACACCTGCCGATTTTTTTTCATAGTAAGCAAAAATAGTGTTGTCTCTGTTGTCTTTGTTGTCTCACGGCTCTACAGGCCGCGCCACGTCTGGGTTTTGCTGAGACAACATTTGCAATTTCGTGTTGTCTCACCCGGCATAAATGTTGTCTCACTGCCTGCCAGACTAAAAACACACTTTCGCCCTGTTGTCTCAAAATGGCTAAATGTTGTCTCGGTGTTGTCTCAGAAATTAAAATAAAATCCTTATAAATCAATCTCAATTACAAATTGAGACAACAAAGACAACCGAGACAACACTAAAACTACGCATGTGAAGAAATAATTATTCTTCTGGCTGGCTGCTTTCCTCTGCCATGAAATTGAGTACATAGACGCGAATCTGTCGCCCATCCTCCCTTACTCGCCCCTGATAGCCTCGCCCGCTCGTTGGTGGTGTAAGCATTCCTGCATTCTTTAGAACTTCGGCAAACTGTTTGGTATTGAAGCCCTTTGCAATCTCCTGCTCAAACGCTGCCGGGAAGGTGTAGAAAATTATCGGGTCGCCGTCGTGGTTCCCCTTCTTCCTGTACCCGGCTAAATCACGGATGGGTAAATCGCGCGGGTCATAACCCAGCGGCGCGAATCGACTCAGCCCATAGGCATTCAAAAACGCCTCCGTCTGCTCTAATGCCGATCAGTTAAGGATCAGTTGACCGATCCAGTGGCTGTGTAAGAATCCGGAAACGCTCACTTGTTTCCGGATTTTTTTATGCACATTGGACAG
>NZ_MIIV01000093.1:0-7999 GCF_001743015.1 Shigella sp. FC1567 | reverse complement strand
ACACTGGAGCGTCTTCTGAGCCTGCTGTCGGCCTTTGAGGTCGTGGTATGGATGACGGATGGCTGGCCGCTGTATGAATCACGCCTGAAGGGAAAGCTGCACGTTATCAGCAAGCGTTACACTCAGCGCATTGAGCGACATAATCTGAATCTGAGACAACATCTGGCAAGGCTGGGACGGAAGTCACTGTCGTTCTCAAAATCGGTGGAGCTGCATGACAAGGTCATCGGGCATTATCTGAACATAAAACACTATCAGTAAGTTGGAGTCATTACCCAACTATTTTCGATATATATGTTGATGCATAATATTATTTTTTCATAAAACGCAGAAACAGTGACCAGGTGTACAACGCCACCCAACGGCTGTAATAACAAAAAATCCCTTGATGCCCGTCCCTTTTGTTACACTCCGTTATCACGCACAAGAGATATGCAGGACACTGGTATGCCGACTAAACGCTTTGATAAAAAACACTGGAAGATGGTGGTGGTGCTACTGGCAATCTGTGGCGCTATGTTGTTGCTACGTTGGGCAGCAATGATTTGGGGCTGAGCAGTGACAAACGAAGACAGCCAGACCGCATAACACGGTCCGGCAGATAATTTTACATGCTGTAGCCCAGCGATAAGGTTGTCCGACGGTCGGTATGTTCCGGTGCAGACTCTGGAGGTTCAGAGTTCCATGTAACGTTGTAAGTCACCTTCAGTCCAAAATGTTCATTAATAGCAACATTTAATGCGCTTTCGGAGTTCAGCGTTGTGTCTTCCGCGCCAAAGACCGAAACACCCTGCGTAAATTTAGCGTTGTCAGTCAACTGCCATGCATAAGCCCCGGAGGCATAGCCCAGCGGCTGAGTTTCACTGGCATTGTCGGTATATTTGTCGTAACGCACACCTGGACCGAATTCAAAGCGGAAACTGTGTACCGGGCCATTCAAAAACTGACGACCATAACCCGCGGTCAACACATCGCGCTCTCGATAGCCGTTATAACGGTCTGTCAGCCAGCTTGCCTGACCAAATAAATAGTCATAATCAGTTAAATTAAAGCGGCTACGCCCGCCCGCCGCATATTTTTCTGAAGAACGCTCATCATTAGAAGAAGTATTACTGGCGTTCCCCCACAGCGACCAGGCAGTGGTTTGTCCATACCAGGTCATGGTGGTGTCAGCCGTAAGTGAGGAGCTTTTCGTATTGCCTGATTGTGCAAGATATCCTGCGTTCAGATTACCTTCGAAAGGTTTTTTAGCGCTGGCAGGATCGTCCATGACAGTAAAAACGGAATCATCGGCAGCTGCATTCAGTGACGCAAACATGCCCCCCGCCAACATAACGATGGCAGGAACTGTCTTCAAAAGCTTCATTTATCAAGAGTCCGTACAACAAAAAAAGAGACCATCGCGGTCCCGGAAACTTTCTTAAGGATCAAAGATTAGCGTCCCTGGAAAGGTAACGAATTATAAAAAGGCGCGAATAACTTAGCAATGTATTCTTATTTCATTTTTTGAATAAGCATGTGGCGAAAACAGATTTTTATTTATATATATTTATCTGCAAAATTTTAAATAAAGCTCCAATAAATCATATTGTTAATTTCTTCACTTTCCGCTGATTCGGTGCCAGACTGAAATCAGCCTATAGGAGGAAATGATGGTACGTATCTATACGTTGACACTTGCGCCCTCTCTCGATAGCGCAACAATTACCCCGCAAATTTATCCCGAAGGAAAACTGCGCTGTACCGCACCGGTGTTCGAACCCGGGGGCGGCGGCATCAACGTCGCCCGCGCCATTGCCCATCTTGGAGGCAGTGCCACAGCGATCTTCCCGGCGGGTGGCGCGACCGGCGAACACCTGGTTTCACTGTTGGCGGATGAAAATGTCCCCGTCGCTACTGTAGAAGCCAAAGACTGGACCCGGCAGAATTTACATGTACATGTGGAAGCAAGCGGTGAGCAGTATCGTTTTGTTATGCCAGGCGCGGCATTAAATGAAGATGAGTTTCGCCAGCTTGAAGAGCAAGTTCTGGAAATTGAATCCGGGGCCATCCTAGTCATAAGCGGAAGCCTGCCGCCAGGTGTGAAGCTGGAAAAATTAACCCAACTGATTTCCGCTTCGCAAAAACAAGGGATCCGCTGCATCGTCGACAGTTCTGGCGAAGCGTTAAGTGCAGCACTGGCAATTGGTAACATCGAGTTGGTTAAGCCTAACCAAAAAGAACTCAGTGCGCTGGTGAATCGCGAACTCACCCAGCCGGACGATGTCCGCAAAGCCGCGCAGGAAATCGTTAATAGCGGCAAGGCCAAACGGGTTGTCGTTTCCCTTGGTCCACAAGGAGCGCTGGGTGTTGATAGTGAAAACTGCATTCAGGTGGTGCCACCACCGGTGAAAAGCCAGAGTACCGTTGGCGCTGGTGACAGCATGGTCGGCGCGATGACACTGAAACTGGCAGAAAATGCCTCTCTTGAAGAGATGGTCCGTTTTGGCGTAGCTGCGGGGAGTGCAGCCACACTCAATCAGGGAACACGTCTGTGCTCCCATGACGATACGCAAAAAATTTACGCTTACCTTTCCCGCTAACAAAAACATTCCCCCAGCATTGGGGGAATCACCACCAACCTGTCGGCAACGCGTTTCTCCGACTATGCTCAAAAGTCATGTGATAACAAAGGGGTGAACTATGGCCAGTGGCGATCTTGTCCGTTATGTCATAACCGTCATGTTGCATGAGGATACATTGACTGAAATTAACGAGTTGAATAATTACCTGACTCGCGACGGTTTTTTGCTCACCATGACGGATGATGAGGGAAATATCCATGAGCTGGGGACTAACACTTTTGGACTTATCAGTACCCAAAGTGAAGAAGAAATTAGAGAACTGGTTTCGGGGCTTACCCAAAGTGCAACCGGCAAAGATCCTGAAATCACCATCACGACCTGGGAGGAATGGAATAGCAACAGAAAATAAATGGTTTTTGGGCAATAATCAGTCTGTGGTGTGCGTTAGCTCGTGTTTTTACACCGCATTCTTGCGCTAACCTTATGATCTGGCAGACAACATGGGAGAGACATCATGTGGCAGGCAATCAGTCGTCTTTTGAGCGAGCAGTTAGGTGAAGGCGAAATCGAACTGCGTAATGAACTGCCTGGCGGAGAAGTCCATGCCGCATGGCATTTGCGCTATGCAGGACATGACTTTTTCGTCAAATGTGATGAAAGGGAACTGCTTCCCGGTTTTACCGCCGAAGCCGACCAACTGGAGTTACTGTCGCGTAGTAAAACCGTCACCGTGCCTAAGGTTTGGGCAGTAGGCGCTGACCGTGACTACAGTTTTCTGGTGATGGATTATCTCCCACCTCGTCCGCTGGATGCGCATAGCGCATTTATTCTTGGTCAGCAAATTGCGCGTTTACATCAATGGAGTGACCAACCACAATTTGGCCTCGATTTTGATAACTCGCTCTCCACAACTCCACAGCCCAACACCTGGCAACGTCGCTGGTCAACGTTTTTTGCTGAACAACGGATTGGCTGGCAGTTGGAACTGGCAGCAGAGAAAGGGATCGCTTTCGGCAATATCGACGCCATCGTCGAGCATATTCAGCAGCGTCTGGCCTCGCATCAACCGCAGCCTTCTCTGTTGCACGGCGATTTATGGTCCGGCAACTGTGCGCTGGGTCCGGATGGCCCGTACATTTTCGACCCTGCCTGCTACTGGGGTGACCGAGAGTGCGACCTGGCGATGTTACCGCTGCATACTGAACAGCCGCCACAAATCTATGACGGCTATCAGTCAGTATCCCCGCTACCTGCCGATTTCCTTGAACGTCAACCGGTTTACCAACTCTACACGCTGTTAAATCGTGCAAGGTTATTTGGCGGTCAGCATTTGGTTATTGCTCAGCAGTCACTGGATAGATTATTAGCAGCATGATATGGGTTGAAGATAATGGCCGCTGTGTGCGGCCTTTTGATTAAATAAACCCAAGCAGAGAAAAGAACACATAACCTGCAGCAATACAAATAACCGGCAGGATATACAGTGAGAAAAACTGCAGGAAAATAGTATGGTGCGGAACAACAATACGGGACTCAATTTGTTCACGCGTTAGCCCCTCTTCCCCTTTGGCTTTTTCCAGAATGAGTTGATCTTCAACACCTTCCCGCAAGAAGCGCGCCTGGCGACTCATTCGGGCACCGGAATCCTGCAACGCCAGTCCGACAAAAATCAGGATGAAAATCACCCAGAACATAACGTTCACGCCACCATTAAAATTGGGCGTCGGGGAGTTATACCAGAACAGATTCAAAAAAGGCGTATTCGCCTGCATCATATCGATCATGACATGAGTAAAGTCGAGCATGACCGCATTAATGCCTTCCTGGTTTTCCTGCCGGGTATTCATAAATTTCAGCAAAGAAATCAATGTAGAGATCAATGCAGGTATAAAAATCACCCAACCCAAAATCCTTTTCAAAACAGCAATGTGTCCAGCTTGTTGATACGTCATGAGTTCTCCTTGATTAAGACGCGTCGTTTCACTTAGTTTACCTGTAGATATCTGTTTTCGCCCATTCTTTAAAGGCGATATGATAGGCGCTTAATCATAAGCACGGCTTAATACCTTACACATAATGCTCTAAAGGAGAGGTTGTAATGTCAACCCCGCGTCAGATTCTTGCTGCAATTTTTGATATGGATGGATTACTTATCGACTCAGAACCTTTATGGGATCGAGCCGAACTGGATGTGATGGCAAGCCTGGGGGTGGATATCTCCCGTCGTAACGAGCTGCCGGACACCTTAGGTTTACGCATCGATATGGTGGTCGATCTTTGGTACGCCCGGCAACCGTGGAATGGGCCAAGCCGTCAGGAAGTAGTAGAACGGGTTATTGCCCGTGCCATTTCACTGGTTGAAGAGACACGTCCATTATTACCAGGCGTGCGCGAAGCTGTTGCGTTATGCAAAGAACAAGGTTTATTGGTGGGACTGGCCTCCGCGTCACCACTACATATGCTGGAAAAAGTGTTGACCATGTTTGACTTACGCGACAGTTTCGATGCCCTCGCCTCGGCTGAAAAACTGCCTTACAGCAAGCCGCATCCGCAAGTATATCTCGACTGCGCAGCAAAACTGGGCGTTGACCCACTGACCTGCGTGGCGCTGGAAGACTCGGTAAATGGCATGATCGCTTCTAAAGCAGCCCGCATGCGTTCCATCGTCGTTCCTGCGCCAGAAGCGCAAAATGATCCACGTTTTGTATTAGCAAACGTCAAACTCTCATCGCTGACAGAACTCACCGCAAAAGACCTTCTCGGTTAATGACCAGGGGCAGTGATCACGCTGCCCCTGGTTCTTTATCTGAATTTGCATTCAACTGACGGATTAATCGTCAATTTAAGAGAAAGAGTTACACCGTCACCACTTCCGTGCACTGTATAAAAATCCTATACTGTACGTATCGACAGTTTAGTGAGTTTTATCATGACGGCGGAAGGTCACCTTCTCTTTTCTATTGCTTGTGCGGTATTTGCCAAAAATGCCGAGCTGACGCCCGTGCTGGCACAGGGTGACTGGTGGCATATTGTCCCTTCCGCAATCCTGACGTGTTTGTTACCGGACATCGATCACCCAAAGTCGTTTCTTGGGCAGCGATTAAAATGGATATCAAAACCGATCGCCCGCGCTTTTGGGCATCGTGGTTTTACCCACAGTCTGCTGGCGGTATTTGCGCTGCTGGCAGCCTTTTACCTTAAGGTTCCGGAAGGCTGGTTCATTCCGGCTGATGCGCTACAAGGAATGGTGCTGGGTTATTTGAGCCACATACTTGCCGATATGCTGACACCCGCCGGTGTTCCCCTGCTCTGGCCATGCCGCTGGCGTTTCCGCTTGCCTATCCTAGTTCCCCAAAAGGGCAACCAACTGGAACGTTTTATCTGTATGGCATTATTTGTCTGGTCGGTATGGATGCCCCATTCATTACCCGAGAACAGCGCTGTTCGTTGGTCATCGCAAATAATCAATACCTTGCAGATCCAGTTTCATCGGCTTATTAAGCATCAGGTTGAATACTAAAAAGACAAAAATCACCTTTCTGGAATAAGCAATTCCATTTGAATATAAGAGCCAGCTCACAGTTCTGTTAATCTTGCGCCAACACTATGACTGCTACGCAGTGATAGAAATAATAAGATCAGGAGAACGGGGATGAACTTTCCATTAATTGCGAACATCGTGGTGTTCGTTGTACTGCTGTTTGCGCTGGCTCAGACCCGCCATAAACAGTGGAGTCTGGCGAAAAAAGTGCTGGTGGGTCTGGTGATGGGTGTGGTTTTTGGCCTTGCCCTGCATACCATTTATGGTTCTGACAGCCAGGTACTTAAAGATTCTGTACAGTGGTTTAACATCGTTGGTAACGGCTATGTTCAACTGCTGCAAATGATCGTTATGCCGTTAGTCTTCGCCTCTATTCTGAGCGCGGTTGCCCGTCTGCATAACGCATCTCAGTTAGGCAAAATCAGTTTTCTGACCATCGGTACGCTTTTGTTTACCACGCTGATTGCGGCGCTGGTCGGTGTGCTGGTCACCAACCTGTTTGGTTTGACGGCTGAAGGTCTGGTTCAGGGTGGTGCAGAAACTGCACGTCTGAACGCCATTGAAAGTAACTATGTTGGTAAAGTCTCTGATCTGAGCGTTCCGCAGCTGGTCTTGTCCTTTATCCCGAAAAACCCGTTTGCCGATCTTACCGGAGCCAATCCGACGTCAATTATCAGCGTGGTAATTTTTGCCGCATTCCTCGGCGTAGCTGCATTGAAACTGCTGAAGGATGATGCGCCGAAAGGTGAACGCGTCTTAGCCGCTATCGATACCCTACAAAGCTGGGTGATGAAACTGGTTCGCCTTGTCATGCAGTTGACCCCTTACGGCGTTCTGGCTCTAATGACCAAAGTGGTTGCAGGTTCTAACTTGCAAGACATCATCAAACTGGGAAGTTTCGTTGTCGCGTCCTACCTCGGTCTGCTGATTATGTTTGCAGTGCATGGCATTCTGCTGGGCATTAATGGCGTGAGTCCGCTGAAGTACTTCCGTAAGGTATGGCCTGTGCTGACGTTTGCCTTTACCAGCCGTTCCAGTGCTGCGTCTATCCCACTGAATGTGGAAGCACAAACGCGTCGTCTGGGCGTTCCTGAATCCATCGCCAGTTTCGCCGCCTCTTTCGGTGCAACCATTGGTCAGAACGGCTGCGCCGGTTTGTATCCGGCAATGCTGGCGGTGATGGTTGCGCCTACGGTTGGCATTAACCCGCTGGACCCGATGTGGATTGCGACGCTGGTCGGTATTGTTACCGTTAGTTCCGCAGGCGTTGCCGGTGTCGGTGGTGGTGCAACTTTCGCCGCACTGATTGTGCTGCCTGCGATGGGCCTGCCAGTAACCCTGGTGGCGCTGTTAATCTCCGTTGAACCGCTTATCGACATGGGCCGTACGGCGCTAAACGTTAGTGGCTCGATGACAGCTGGCACGCTGACCAGCCAGTGGCTGAAGCAAACCGATAAAGCCATTCTGGATAGCGAAGACGACGCCGAACTGGCACACCGTTAATTCTTATGCTGGCAATGGTCCGTTTTGTATAGGGGCCGTTGCTTTACTTTTTAAATGTTCCATCGCGGCGATGCATACTGACTCATATTTAAACAGATCGTCAGCGAAAAAAATGGGTAATGACTCCAACTTACTGATAGTGTTTTATGTTCAGATAATGCCCGATGACCTTGTCATGCAGCTCCACCGATTTTGAGAACGACAGTGACTTCCGTCCCAGCCTTGCCAGATGTTGTCTCAGATTCAGATTATGTCGCTCAATGCGCTGAGTGTAACGCTTGCTGATAACGTGCAGCTTTCCCTTCAGGCGTGATTCATACAGCGGCCAGCCATCCGTCATCCATACCACGACCTCAAAGGCCGACAGCAGGCTCAGAAGACGCTCCAGTGT
>NZ_MIIV01000092.1:0-8044 GCF_001743015.1 Shigella sp. FC1567 | reverse complement strand
ACACTGGAGCGTCTTCTGAGCCTGCTGTCGGCCTTTGAGGTCGTGGTATGGATGACGGATGGCTGGCCGCTGTATGAATCACGCCTGAAGGGAAAGCTGCACGTTATCAGCAAGCGTTACACTCAGCGCATTGAGCGACATAATCTGAATCTGAGACAACATCTGGCAAGGCTGGGACGGAAGTCACTGTCGTTCTCAAAATCGGTGGAGCTGCATGACAAGGTCATCGGGCATTATCTGAACATAAAACACTATCAGTAAGTTGGAGTCATTACCTGGGTTTGCCACTCCCAGTACAGGCGGGCTACGCTGCCAGCCAGCAATTGGCGGGTTTGCTCGCGTTCCGCCGCCCGTGCTTTAACCGTACCCAGGCGGGCAGTAACCTCCGCCCGATTCTTTCCCCAGATATCGAGATGCCAGCCCGCCGTTAAGCCAAAAGTACCGTTGGTGTACCACGGGCCGGTCGTACCTGCGGCCGGATCGTTCAGAGCAAACGGCCCCATTAAGCCTTCTGCCGACATTTTTTTGCCGCTCCATATCCGCCGAAAAGTCGATCTGCGGACCATCCTGAGTGGCAACTGCCTTCGCCTGGGCTTCAGCTAGCTGAATGCGCTGTTCAGCCACCTGCATATCCGGTGCGTTCTGTAGTGCATTGTTAATTAATGAAGTGAGCTGATTATCGTGATACTCCAGCCACCATTGGCTGTCTGGCCAACCATTTTTCAGCGCCGTGGGTAATGCGGTGTCAACTTGTGCAGCGGGCGTTTGCTGGCTTAACGCCTGGCGGGTTTCATGCATAGGCGCACACCCGGCCAGCATCAATAACAGCGGAAAACAGGCGATGGCTGGATAAAAGGAATCACGATTCATGGGGGAATAATCAGGTAAGAAACGGTGCGCGGAGATTACCGTGTGTTGCGATATATTTTTTAGTTTCGCGTGGCAATACATCAGTAGCAATAAAACGACATACCCAGAAAAATATAGACTAAGTGAATGATATCTTCCGATTTATCTTAATCGTTTATGGATAACGGCAAAGGGCTTCGTTTTTTCCTATACTTATTCAACACTCACAAATAAAGGAACGCCAATGAAAATTATACTCTGGGCTGTATTGATTATTTTCCTGATTGGGCTACTGGTGGTGACTGGCGTATTTAAGATGATATTTTAAAAATCAGATATGGCATATAAGTTGTCAGGTCAGGAACTAGATATTTTGTGTACTTGATTTGCAAACAGCTCCGGTGTTGGTGGCGTCAAAATCGCTGAAGCGTTCCCCGAAGGCCGGGGCAGCCCACATGGATGTGGGCTGAGGGCGCGTCTTACAAGGACGTTACCTCGCGCCCGACCCGGTAGCCGAAGGGGATAAGCTGAAGGTACCGCGCAGCGGCGATTTTGTTCGCCAGAGCCCGGGGGGGCAGGGGGAGGAGGCGATTGTCCTCCCCCTGCGCGCTCCTTGCGCCAGTGGCAATATGTGGCTTAGCTCATGAAAGGAGCGCAACAAGATGATGAAGCTGAATAAGCGATTCATTGTCTCTGATAAACTGCGATTCCACTATTATCGCAGCTTATCGATATCAATTGCCTGAATAGCCCTTGCAATATCAGGGGAATTATTCAACACCCGAACATGCTGAAATAATTCCGTTGCTTCATCGTATTCTTTACGCAAATAACTCAACCACTGTTTAATCCGCGCAACGTGATATAACCCGGTATCGCCCTGCTTTTCCAGACGGGTATATTTTTGCAGCAAAGCAACCACCTCCGGCCACGGCATTCGCGGTTCGTTATATTTTACCACCCGGCTCAGGTTGGGAATATTGAGCGCCCCGCGACCAATCATCACTGCGTCGCAGCCGCTGATCGCCATACATTGTTGCGCACTCTGCCAGTCCCAGATTTCACCGTTGGCAATCACCGGAATATTCAGCCGCTGGCGAATCTCGCCAATCGCCTGCCAGTCAATATGCTCCGCGCGGTAACCCTGCTCTTTTGTCCGTCCATGCACCACCAGCTCCGTAGCACCAGCCTGTTGAACCGCATCGGCGATTTCAAATTTCTTCTCACCGCTGTCCCAGCCCAGACGCACTTTCACGCTGACGGGCAAATGCGCCGGTACAGCTTCACGCATCGCTTTTGCACCCTAGTAGATGAGTTCAGGATCTTTGAGTAACGTCGCCCCACCACCGCTACCGTTGACCGTTTTCGACGGGCAGCCGCAATTGAGATCCACGCCCCAGGAACCTAATTCCACCGCACGGGCGGCATTCTCTGCCAGCCATTGTGGGAACTGACCCAACAACTGCACGCGCACCAGCGTACCGGATGGTGTCCGGCTGGCGTTTTGTAGCTCAGGGCAAATGCGATGAAAAACTTTTACCGGCAGCAGTTGATCCACCACGCGGACAAACTCGGTGATGCACAGATCGTAGTCGTTAACTTCGGTCAGCAATTCACGCACCAGAGAGTCAAGCACACCCTCCATCGGAGCCAGTAACACACGCATATCTTCACCCGCAAAAAAATGAGGCGCTATGTTAGCGCCTATGGTCAACGGATTAAAGGTCTGCAAAGAGGGATTGCTGCAAACTGTAATCCCTCTCTATGCTTGATGTATGCCTGAGTTCGTTGCGCATTGCGTAATGCCGGGGAGCGAAAAAATAAGCGCTGATTTCTTAATGTGATCGGTAGCACGTTTTACGAATTAATTGTATGATGAATTCATCTCATCTGGGGTGTTGATTATGAGTAAGACACTGAACATTATCTGGCAATATTTACGCGCTTTCGTCCTGATTTATGCCTGCCTGTATGCAGGCATTTTCATTGCTTCCCTGCTACCGGTAACCATTCCGGGCAGCATCATCGGGATGCTGATCCTGTTTGTCCTGCTGGCCTTGCAAATTCTTCCGGCAAAATGGGTCAATCCGGGGTGCTACGTACTGATTCGCTATATGGCGCTATTGTTTGTGCCGATTGGCGTAGGCGTCATGCAATATTTTGATTTGCTCCGCGCACAGTTTGGCCCGGTAGTGGTTTCCTGTGCTGTCAGTACACTGGTGGTTTTTCTGGTGGTGAGCTGGAGTTCGCAACTGGTGCACGGTGAACGTAAAGTCGTAGGTCAGAAAGGATCAGAAGAATGATGGCTAATATCTGGTGGTCATTACCACTGACATTGATCGTCTTTTTTGCCGCCCGCAAACTGGCGGCACGGTATAAGTTTCCCTTGCTTAACCCGTTGCTGGTAGCAATGGTGGTGATCATCCCTTTTTTAATGCTGACCGGCATCTCTTACGACAGCTACTTTAAAGGTAGCGAAGTGCTAAACGATCTGCTGCAACCGGCGGTCGTCGCGCTGGCCTATCCTTTATATGAGCAGCTACACCAGATCCGCGCGCGCTGGAAATCGATCATCACCATCTGTTTTATCGGCAGCGTGGTTGCGATGGTGACGGGGACTTCCGTGGCATTGTTGATGGGCGCTTCACCGGAAATCGCCGCGTCAATCCTGCCGAAATCAGTCACCACGCCTATTGCAATGGCGGTTGGCGGCAGTATTGGCGGTATTCCGGCAATCAGCGCAGTTTGCGTGATTTTCGTCGGCATCCTCGGCGCGGTATTTGGCCATACATTGCTTAATGCGATGCATATTCGTACCAAAGCTGCGCGCGGTCTGGCAATGGGGACTGCCTCGCACGCCCTCGGTACGGCGCGCTGCGCCGAGCTGGATTATCAGGAAGGTGCATTTAGTTCGCTAGCGCTGGTGTTATGCGGGATAATTACTTCGCTGATCGCACCGTTCCTTTTCCCGATTATTCTGGCAGTAATGGGCTAAAATTTGCGATGCGTCGCGCATTTTTGATGTAAGTTTCACGCGTTGCATAATTAATGAGATTCAGATCACATATAAAGCCATAACGGGTTCGTAAACTGTTATCCCATTACATGATTATGAGGCAACGCCATGCATCCACGTTTTCAAACCGCTTTTGCCCAACTTGCGGATAACTTGCAATCTGCACTGGAACCTATTCTGGCAGACAAGTACTTCCCCGCTTTGTTGACCGGGGAGCAAGTCTCATCGCTGAAGAGCGCAACGGGGCTGGACGAAGACGCGCTGGCATTCGCACTACTTCCGCTGGCAGCGGCCTGTGCGCGTACGCCATTGTCGAATTTTAATGTTGGCGCAATTGCGCGCGGTGTGAGCGGAACCTGGTATTTCGGTGCCAATATGGAATTTATTGGTGCGACAATGCAGCAAACCGTTCATGCCGAACAAAGCGCGATCAGCCACGCCTGGTTGAGTGGTGAAAAAGCGCTTGCAGCCATCACCGTTAACTACACGCCTTGTGGTCACTGCCGTCAGTTTATGAATGAACTGAACAGCGGTCTGGATCTGCGTATTCATCTGCCGGGCCGCGAGGCACACGCGCTGCGTGACTATCTGCCGGATGCCTTTGGGCCGAAAGATCTGGAGATTAAAACGCTGCTGATGGACGAGCAGGATCACGGCTATGCGCTGACTGGTGATGCGCTTTCTCAGGCGGCGATTGCAGCGGCAAACCGTTCGCACATGCCTTACAGTAAGTCGCCAAGCGGTGTCGCGCTGGAATGTAAAGACGGTCGTATTTTCAGTGGCAGCTACGCTGAAAACGCCGCATTCAACCCGACTCTGCCACCGTTGCAGGGAGCGTTAATTCTGTTGAATCTCAAGGGTTATGATTACCCGGATATCCAGCGCGCGGTTCTGGCAGAAAAAGCCGATGCGCCGTTGATTCAGTGGGATGCCACCTCCGCAACGCTGAAAGCTCTCGGCTGTCACAGTATCGACCGAGTGCTTCTCGCTTAAGCCTGGTGCCGGATGCGGCGTGAACGCCTTGTCCGGCTTGCCAGCCCTCTCCTGGTGTCGAAATTCCCGGCAAACAGTTTGCCGTTTCTTGCGCAAAACCAGCGGGTAAAGTAGCCTGATGGAAATTTTCCTTAGATCGAGTCTCCTGCATGTTAAAGCGCGTGTTCCTCAGCCTGTTAGTCCTGATCGGCTTGCTGTTGTTGACTGTGCTCGGCCTCGATCGCTGGATGAGCTGGAAAACCGCGCCTTATATCTACGACGAATTGCAGGATCTCCCCTACCGCCAGGTCGGTGTGGTGCTCGGAACAGCAAAATATTATCGTACTGGCGTAATTAATCAGTATTATCGCTACCGCATTCAAGGAGCGATTAATGCCTATAACAGCGGTAAGGTAAATTATCTATTACTGAGCGGCGATAACGCATTGCAAAGTTATAATGAGCCGATGACCATGCGCAAAGATTTAATCGCTGCTGGTGTCGACCCATCAGATATTGTTCTCGATTACGCAGGCTTTCGTACGCTGGATTCCATCGTGCGTACACGCAAAGTTTTCGATACTAATGATTTCATTATTATCACCCAACGTTTCCACTGTGAGCGGGCATTATTTATTGCGCTGCATATGGGGATTCAGGCTCAGTGTTATGCCGTACCGTCACCGAAAGATATGCTGTCAGTACGTATTCGCGAATTTGCCGCCCGTTTCGGTGCGCTGGCTGACCTTTATATTTTTAAACGTGAACCGCGTTTTTTAGGGCCGCTGGTCCCTATTCCGGCTATGCACCAGGTGCCGGAAGATGCGCAGGGGTATCCCGCCGTCACACCCGAACAGTTACTTGAATTACAAAAGAAACAAGGAAAGTAGTTATGGATGTACAGCAGTTTTTTGTCGTTGCCGTTTTTTTCCTTATTCCGATATTTTGTTTCCGCGAAGCATGGAAAGGCTGGCGCGCAGGCGCGATTGATAAACGGGTTAAAAATGCACCGGAACCGGTGTATGTCTGGCGAGCAAAAAATCCCGGACTCTTTTTCGCTTATATGGTGGCATATATCGGCTTCGGAATTTTATCTATCGGCATGATTGTTTATCTTATTTTCTATCGTTAATATTTTCTCTTTTCTGTTAATTATTGAGAATAATTATTACTTCACTCAATAAGCTGCGGATATAACATTCTGAACCGCAGCTATTTGTGAATCCTTTCACAGTATAAATTTCCCCACGCGCATAGCCTTAATATCAGCACGCAATATTTATACTCTAAATAATTCGAGTTGCAGGAAGGCGACAAGTGAGTGAGTCCCCAGGAGCTTACATAAGTAAGTGACTGGGGTGAGCGACAAATCCGCATGGAGCGGATTTGAACGCTCCCTGCAGCGGCCCCATAAGGGGTGAGGCCCATGGATGGGCCGAATAACCCGCAGACGCAGCACATGCAACTTGAAGTATGACGAGTATATTTAGCGTTCGCCTTAATTACTCATAGCATTAAGGAAGATCACATGCCGCAACAAAATTATCTGGATGAACTCACTCCGGCTTTTACGCCGTTACTGGCGATTAAAGAAGCCTCTCGCTGTTTATTATGTCACGACGCTCCCTGTAGTCAGGCTTGCCCGGCACAGACCGATCCGGGGAAATTTATTCGCTCAATCTACTTTCGTAATTTTAAAGGCGCTGCCGAGACAATTCGCGAAAATAATGCCCTCGGTGCCGTTTGTGCCAGAGTGTGCCCGACGGAGAAATTATGCCAAAGCGGTTGTACCCGTGCCGGTGTTGATGCTCCCATTGATATCGGCCGCTTACAGCGTTTTGTTACTGATTTTGAACAACAAACCGGGATGGAAATTTATCAGCCCGGTACTAAAACGCTCGGCAAAGTCGCGATTATTGGCGCAGGTCCTGCCGGATTGCAGGCCAGTGTGACACTGACAAACCAGGGTTATGACGTCACGATCTATGAGAAAGAAGCACAACCCGGTGGCTGGTTGCGTAACGGCATTCCGCAATTCCGGTTACCGCAATCAGTACTGGATGCAGAGATCGCCCGTATTGAAAAAATGGGCGTGACCATTAAGTGCAACAACGAAGTCGGTAACACACTCACCCTTGAGCAGCTGAAAGCAGAAAACCGCGCGGTACTGGTCACCGTGGGGTTATCAAGCGGTTCCGGGCTACCGCTGTTTGAGCATAGTGACGTTGAGATTGCCGTCGACTTCTTGCAACGTGCACGACAGGCGCAAGGCGATATCAGCATTCCACAAAGCGCATTAATTATCGGCGGCGGTGATGTCACGATGGACGTAGCCAGCACGCTGAAAGTTCTCGGCTGTCAGGCGGTAACTTGCGTAGCGCGTGAAGAGTTAGATGAGTTTCCGGCAAGCGAAAAAGAGTTTACCAGCGCCCGGGAGCTGGGCGTTTCGATCATCGATGGATTCACGCCAGTAGCCGTGGAAGGCAATAAAGTCACGTTTAAGCATGTACGGTTATCGGGCGAACTGACGATGGCGGCAGATAAAATTATTCTCGCCGTCGGTCAGCATGCCAGACTAGATGCCTTTGCGGAGTTAGAGCCGCAGCGTAACACCATCAAAACACAAAATTACCAGACCCGCGACCCGCAAGTCTTTGCTGCTGGCGATATTGTTGAGGGTGACAAAACCATGGTCTATGCCGTGAAAACCGGGAAAGAAGCCGCCGAGGCGATTCATCACTATTTAGAGGGAGCTTGCTCATGTTAACGAAAGATCTTTCGATTACTTTTTGCGGCGTGAAGTTTCCCAACCCGTTCTGCCTCTCTTCTTCGCCGGTAGGCAACTGCTATGAGATGTGTGCCAAAGCCTACGACACAGGTTGGGGCGGTGTGGTGTTTAAAACGATCGGCTTTTTTATCGCCAACGAAGTCTCGCCGCGTTTTGATCATCTGGTGAAAGAAGATACCGGTTTTATCGGCTTCAAAAATATGGAGCAGATTGCCGAGCATCCGCTGGAGGAGAATCTGGCCGCCCTGCGTCGGCTGAAAGAAGATTACCCGGACAAAGTATTGATCGCTAGACTGGCCCCCTGAATCTCCAGACAACCAGTATCACTTAAATAAGTGATAGTCTTAATACTAGTTTTTAGACTAGTCATTGGAGTACAGATGATTGATGTCTTAGGGCCGGAGAAACGCAGACGGCGT
>NZ_MIIV01000091.1:0-8046 GCF_001743015.1 Shigella sp. FC1567 | reverse complement strand
TTTCTGGTGCGTACCGGGCTGAGAGGCGGTGTAAGTGAACTGTAGTTGCCATGTTTTACGGCAATGAGAGCAGAGATAGCGCTGATGTCCGGCAGTGCTTTTGCCGTTACGCACCACGCCTTCAGTAGCGGAGCAGGAAGGACATCTGATGGAAATGGAAGCCACGCAAGCACCTTAAAATCACCATCATACACTAAATCAGTAAGTTGGCAGCATTACCCCCGTATGAATATAATAAAGGCGGGTTTACCACGGACATCATAGCGTTAGCTTATTCATAGGCTATGATTGAGGAACAAGACGCGGAGCAGGAGGAAACCATGCCCGGGCGCTTTGAACTAAAACCAACCCTGGAGAAAGTCTGGCACGCGCCGGACAATTTTCGCTTCATGGACCCGCTGCCGCCGATGCATCGTCGGGGGATCATTATTGCCGCCATTGTATTGGTGGTCGGATTTCTGCTTCCATCTGATGATACGCCCAACGCGCCGGTGGTGACGCGTGAAGCGCAGTTAGATATTCAGTCGCAATCACAACCGCCGACAGAAGAACAGCTGCGGGCGCAATTAGTCACACCACAAAATGATCCTGATCAGGTGGCTCCGGTCGCTCCAGAACCTATACAGGAAGGCCAGCCAGAAGAGCAGCCGCAAACTACCCAAACGCAACCATTCCAGCCAGATAGCGGAATTGATAATCAATGGCGCTCTTACCGTGTCGAACCCGGTAAAACGATGGCGCAGCTGTTCCGCGACCACGGACTGCCCGCTACCGATGTCTATGCAATGGCGCAGGTAGAAGGCGCGGGTAAGCCGCTGAGTAATTTGCAAAACGGGCAGATGGTGAAAATTCGCCAGAACGCCAGCGGCGTGGTGACGGGCTTAACCATTGATACGGGGAATAATCAACAGGTCCTGTTCACCCGCCAGCCGGATGGCAGTTTTATTCGTGCGCGGTAGATGAAGGGTCAACCAAAAGCCAGCTAAGGATTGTCTCTTTGATGACCTTACGTCTGGCTTCCAGTGCCTGGGGGGAAACCATACTGATATGATAAACCAGGCCAAGCGTATGCTGGTTGATCAAATAATATCCGCCAAGCGCAGCAATATTAATATTCACCTGCAATGGGTCGATATCTGGCTTAAAAATATTGTGTTTCTTCCCTTCATCCAATAAGGATTCCATTAACTGCAAGTGCGCATGGTTAATTTCTAAGAGACGCTGTGATTTTGCATAATGCACACCTTTACTTTGATTTTCACTATGCACAATTTTTAAAAACCAGGGGTTAGCAATATAATAATCCCATGTAAAATCAATAATTTTCTCAATAGCTTTTTGTGGCGGAAGATCTGAGAAATCAAGGGCCTTTTCTTTTTGTCGAATATCGTTCCAGGTATATTCCAGTACTTTAATAAATAAATTTTCTTTATTACCAAAGTGATGATAAACCGTCTGTTTACTACACCCCGCAGCCTTAACAATATTATCGACCCTGGCCCCTTCATAACCATATTCGGCAAATTCATTAACCGCGCATAACAGCAGCTTTTCCTTCAGGCTCTGTACGTTGCTGGTATCAAGATACATAACGCTTCCCCACGACCTCTTCGTGGTGACTATCATAACCTGATTTGATTTCAGCTTCAGAAAAAAGGGCAAAAACTTGTACTTTCATCAGGTTATCAAATGTCCTGTGATCGTCATCGCATATCAACCAACTAGATGGTTGACCTTTTTATCCTCCAGTCGCAAGCTAATCATCACCAAGGAAACAAAATTCAAAAAAGAGAGCTATTGTATGAAATCCACTCGTCCTGTTGCCGTGATTACCGGAGCCGCTCGCGGTATTGGAAAGGGCTGTGCGCAGGAGCTTGCTCGTGGCGGGTTTAACCTGCTGATTAACGATCGTCCCGATGCCGACAGCGTAGAAAAACTGCATATCACACAACAAGAATGTTTGGCGGAAGGCGTGGAAGTGATTTGCTTCCCTGCTGATGTCGGTGATCTATCTCTGCATGAGGAGATGCTCGACGCGGCGCAAAACCAGTGGGGGCGGCTGGAGTGTCTGCTCAATAACGCGGGGATTTCAGTGAAAAAACGCGGTGACCTCCTCGACCTCGAACCAGACAGCTTCGATCAAAACATTGCCATTAACACCCGCGCGCCGTTCTTCCTTGCTCAGGCATTCAGTAAGCGCTTACTGGCACAGCCGAAACCGGAAGCGGAGCTGCCGCACCGCTCGATTATTTTCGTCAGTTCCATCAACGCCATCATGCTGGCGATGAATCGCGGCGAATACACCATTGCCAAAACCGCCGTTTCTGCCGCTGCTCGTCTGTTTGCTGCTCGCCTTTGTAATGAACAAATTGGCGTTTATGAAGTGCGCCCTGGTCTCATCAAAACTGATATGACTATTCCGGCAACGGCTTATTACGACGAACTGATTGCCAAAGGTCTGGTGCCGTGGGGACGTTGGGGTTATCCGGCTGATATTGCTTCCACCGTCCGCGCGATGGCGGAAGGTAAACTGATTTACACCTGTGGTCAGGCGGTCGCCATCGACGGCGGCTTAAGTATGCCGCGCTTCTGAGGCTGAATCATGAGAGATCTGTTACAACGCCCGGATTTATTCAGTATCAATACCGCGACACTGGGCTATAAAACGCCGCTACCCGCCATTATTGATGCCTGCGCCGCACGCGGTATTGGCGCAATTGCCCCCTGGCGCAGGGAGTTGCAGGGTGAAGATCTCCAGCAAATCACCCGCCAGCTTGCCGCCAGTAACATGAGCGTTTCCGGTTTGTGCCGTAGCACTTACTACACCGCGCCGACACTGGCGGAACGCAAACTGGCGATTGATGATAACCGCCGGGCGCTGGACGACGCAGCGGTGCTTAACGCCGCCTGTTATATGCAGGTGGTTGGCGGTCTGCCAACGGGCACTAAAGATCTATATGAAGCGCGAGAACAAGTGAAACAAGGGATTCGCCAGTTGCTGCCACATTCGAAAGATGTCGGCGTGCCAATTGCGCTGGAGCCACTGCACCCGATGACAGCTGCCGATCGCTCTTGCCTGTGCACGTTACGTCAGGCGCTGGACTGGTGTGATGAACTCGATCCCGATGGTGAGTTTGGCCTCGGCGTGGCGGTGGATGTTTATCACGTCTGGTGGGATCCGGATCTCGCCAGTCAGATCCTGCGTGCCGGAAAACGCATCCTCGCGTTTCATGTTTCCGACTGGTTAGTGCCGACCACTGATCTGGTCAATGACCGTGGTATGCCGGGAGATGGCGTCATCAATATTCCGTCAATTCGTCGGCTGGTTGAAAACGCCGGATTTAATGGTGCTATTGAACTGGAAATATTCTCGCCTTACTGGTGGCAGAAAGATATTAACAGCACGCTGGATATTAGCGTCGATCGCATCGCGCATTATTGTTAAGGAATGATCATGAGTGACCAACCCGTTCTGTTCAGCAGAGTGGCGGCTTCCTGCCGCCTGACATTGAACCGTGAAGATAAATGTCATGCTATTAACGAAGAGATGATCGAATCTCTCGACCATTATTTAAATGAAATTGAAAACGACACCACATTACGATTAGTCGAATTAACGGCAACCGGCGATAAATTCTTTTGTGCGGGCGGCGATATTAAATCGTGGTCGGCCTATTCGCCATTAGATATGGGCAGAAAATGGATTAAACGCGGTAATGACGTTTTTAATCGCCTGCGAAACATACCCCAATTAACCGTTGCGAATCTCAACGGTCATACCATCGGCGGTGGTATTGAACTGGCCTTGTGCTGCGATATTCGTATTGCCCGCCCCGGCGCGAAATTCTCTAACCCGGAAGTGATGCTCGGCATGGTGCCTGGCTGGATGGGCATTGAACGTGTGCTTAATCAGGTCGGTCCGGTGGTCGGTCGCCAGATGCTGATGCTGGGTAAACGCCTGACGGCGCAGGAAGCTCAGGCGGCGAATTTAATTGATGAAGTGGTAGAAAAAGAACAGGTGGAAAGCTGGATGGCGAACCAGTTAGCGCAGCTGGAAAAATGCGGTCCGGTGGCACTGGCGCATATTAAGCAACTGATTCTGGCACTGGAAAATAAACATGCCGATTACCCGCACCAGCTACTGGCCGGATTAATGTCCGCCACTCAGGATTGCCAGCAGGCGACGCGCGCCTTTGCCGAAAAAAGTAGCGTGAGCTTCCATAATCAATAAGGAAATTGTATGCGTAAGATAACAACCGCCGAGGCACTGGCGGCGCAAATTCAGGACGGTGCGACTATTGCTATTAGCGGTAACGGCGGCGGTATGGTAGAAGCCGACCATATTCTGGCTGCTATTGAAGCGCGTTTCCTGCAAACCGGACACCCTCGCGACCTGACGCTAATCCACTCGCTGGGTATTGGCGATCGCGACTGCAAAGGCACTAACCGTTTTGCGCACGCAGAGATGCTCAAACGCATTATTGCCGGGCACTTTACCTGGTCGCCCAAAATGCAGGCGCTGGTAAAAAATAACACGATTGAAGCCTACTGCTTTCCTGGTGGCGTGATTCAGGCACTGCTACGGGAGATCGGCTCCGGACGTCCGGGGCTTTTTACCCACGTTGGGCTGGGATCGTTTGTTGATCCACGCAATGGCGGCGGTAAGTCGAATGAATGCACTACCGACGACCTGGTAGAACTGATTGAAATCGACGGTAAAACCAAACTTCGTTATCGCCCTTTCAAAGTGGATTACGCGATTTTGCGTGGCACTTATGCCGATCCTCGAGGCAACGTCAGCCTTGAAGAAGAAGCGATTGATATGGATAGCTATTCCATGGCGCTGGCAGCACACAACAGCGGCGGCAAAGTGTTCGTACAGGTACGCGATGTGCTGGAAGCTGGCGCGATTGAACCACGCCGAGTCAAATTACCGGGCATTCTAGTTGATGGCATCGTTGAACACCGCAAACAGCCACAAACCTATCTTGGCGGTTACGACCTGACCATCAGCGGCCAACATCGCCGTCTGAGTTCTAACGACGCTATTGAACTGGTTAGTCATCCGGTACGTCGCCTGATTGCCCGTCGGGCAGCACGCGAACTGGTAGCTGGCGCTTCAACCAACTTTGGCTTTGGTATTCCCGGCGGCGTTCCAGGAGTAGCGCTGCGCGAAGGCGTTCCTTACCAAAGTTTATGGCTGAGCGTCGAGCAAGGCGTACATAACGGCATGATGCTGGATGATGCGTTTTTCGGCTGCGCCCGCAACGCCGATGCCATTATTCCATCACTCGATCAATTTGAGTTCTACAGTGGCGGAGGGATCGATATCACCTTCCTCGGCATGGGAGAGATGGATCAGTACGGTAACGTCAACGTCTCCCATCTCAATGGCAATCTGATTGGCCCCGGCGGATTTCTCGAAATTGCGCAAAATGCCCGTAAAGTGGTGTTCTGCGGCACGTTCGACGCTAAAGGCAGCAAGATCGATATAACACCAGATGGCTTGCATATCGCCCAGTCAGGTCAAATCCCTAAACTGGTTACCAAGGTGGAAAAAATCACTTTTAGCGCCGCCTACGCACAGCAAAGTGGTCAGGAAGTGTTGTATATCACTGAACGCGCAGTATTCCAGTTAACGGCAGAAGGCGTTGAATTAATTGAAATCGCGCCGGGTGTGGAGATTGAGCGCGACATTCTGCCGTATATGGCTTTCCGTCCAATTATCAAGCACCCACGCCTGATGGAAAGTAGCCTGTTTACGCCGATGGAGGATGCATGAGTCAGCTTGATGACACCATCCTTGATGCGCTGACGCACGTTACTTTCCCAAAGGGTTTTGCACAGGCAGAGCCCGCATGGGTTGTCACGGTAGACGGTGTTAATTACCCACTCTGGCAAACAGATGCCCTGGTAGTCGGCAGTGGTGCAGCAAGATTACGTGCGGCAGTTGAACTTAAACGCCGCCAGCAAAATGTGCTGATCGCTACCGCCGGGTTATATATGGGGACGTCGGCATGTTCTGGTTCCGATAAACAGACACTATTTACCGCCGCTACCGCGGGCAACGGCGACAACTTCACCAAACTGGCAGAGGCACTGGCGAGCGGTGGGGCGATGGATCACGACACCGCTTATGTCGAAGCGGTAGGTTCTCTGCACACTCTAGGCGGGTTGCAATATCTTGGTCTGGAATTACCGGAAGATCGCTATGGCGCGATTCTTCGTTATCAAACCGACCATGACGAAGCCGGGCGTGCAACCTCGTGTGGGCCGCGTACCTCAAGGTTAATGGTGAAAGTGCTGTTGGAAGAAGTACAGCGCCTCGCCATTCCAGTGTTGACCAGTGCAACAGTGATTAAACTGCTGCATCAGCGTGACGAAAACGGCGAAGACCGCGTGGCAGGGGCAATCCTCGCGACCGGTCATCGCGCCCATAACCCATGGGGGCTGGCAATTGTGACTGCGCCCAATGTGGTACTGGCAACGGGCGGACCGGGCGAGCTTTATCGCGACAGTGTTTATCCACATAAATGCTTCGGCTCGCTGGGGCTGGCGCTGGAGGAAGGTCTGACGCTAACCAATCTGACCGAAAGCCAGTTTGGTATAGGCACGCCGCGTAGCACGTTTCCGTGGAATTTATCCGGCACCTATGTACAGGTGATCCCGTATATCTATTCCGTGGATGCTGAGGGTAACGAGTATAACTTCCTCGCGATTACTATCGCACCACCCAGGAGCTGGCTTCAAACATTTTCCGTAAAGGCTATCAGTGGCCGTTCCACGCCACTCGGGTGATGGATTTTGGCTCCAGCTTGTTAGATATGGCAGTAGCGCAAGAGCAGCAATCAGGGCGTCAGGTATTTATGGATTTCAATCGCAATCCTGAAGCGGTGCCGGGTGACCTGCCGTTCTCATTAGATCGACTGGACGACGACGTTCGCGCGTATCTGGAAAATAACGACGCTCTGGCACCATCGCCCATCGAACGGCTGCAACGAATGAATCCGCTGTCTATCTCGCTGTATAAGATGCACGGTTACGATCTCACCACACAGCCTTTGCAGTTTGCCATGAATAATCAGCATATGAATGGCGGCATTGAAGTGGATATCTGGGGACAAACCTCCCTGCCCGGCTGTTTCGCCGTGGGGGAAGTTGCTGGCACACACGGCGTCACTCGCCCTAGTGGTGCAGCATTGAATGCCGGGCAGGTTTTTGCTGTTCGTCTGGCACGTTTTATTGGTTGCACGCAAAAGCGGTCTGTTGAGGGTGATGTCGCGCAGCTGGTAGCCTCATCTCTGAATATAGTCAGAGAAGTTATCGCTCAGGCACTGGCAAACGAGAACGGAATGGCGCTGGTAACGGTGAAAGACAAAATCCAGGCGCGAATGTCTGATTACGCCGGATTTATTTGTCATGCCGATAAAGTTCGTCATGCCACCCGTGACGCCCTGCTGCTAAGTGAGTTTGTACAACAACACGGTTTAACCATCAATCACGCAGGCGAAATTGCCGAACTGTTTATGTGGCGGCATATGACGCTGACTTCTGCCGCCGTATTAACGCAATTGACGCATTATATTGACGCAGGTGGTGGCAGTCGTGGAGCACGGATGGTTATTGATCCACAAGGCAAATGCCTCCCACAAACTCGTCGCGGCGCAAAAGAAGAATGGCGTTTTCGCTCTGAACGTGCTGAAGACAAAAATCACAGATTAACGATTCAATATTCGCAAGGTTCTTTTATTACCGAAGTGAAGTCTTTACGTATGCAACCGTGTATTAAAGGTATTTACTTTGAAAAAAACTGGCCAGACTTTTTAGGTAATGCTGCCAACTTACTGATTTAGTGTATGATGGTGATTTTAAGGTGCTTGCGTGGCTTCCATTTCCATCAGATGTCCTTCCTGCTCCGCTACTGAAGGCGTGGTGCGTAACGGCAAAAGCACTGCCGGACATCAGCGCTATCTCTGCTCTCATTGCCGTAAAACATGGCAACTACAGTTCACTTACACCGCCTCTCAGCCCGGTACGCACCAGAAA
>NZ_MIIV01000090.1:0-8076 GCF_001743015.1 Shigella sp. FC1567 | reverse complement strand
TGGGGAATATCTCCCCGGCAGCCTTCAGGGAAAAATATCATCAGATGGCTGCTTAAAAAAAGAACAAATGGTAGTGTCCGCTATTGCCAGTACACCTCAAGACGACATTTCTTCGATAACGTGTGTTCTTTCTCCTGCATCAGCTTATACAGGGAAGTCAGGAGCGGTCTACTCTGCATTTGCCTGACCGCCAGGCGTTCAGACACCGGTAACCCGCGTATATCGTGCTCTATGGCGTACAGTTCACCGATTAGTTTCAGAGCTTCTTCCGCCGTCGCGCTTTTAGTACTGATATATACATCGTGGATTTTGCGTCGCGCATGAGCCCAGCATCCTGCTTCCGTCCGTCGGCGCGCAGCTCTCCAATCCGGATAATATCACCGACAACGCCGACCGGATCAGTGATGAGTGGAAGGCCTTCGACCGCGCCATCGAAAGTAACCACGGTGTTCCTGAGGCTGCCGCACGCCTGAAAGAACACCTCCGGGACTTCCGTAACACACATGCCGCCGCACAGCTGGGCGTTTCTGCTGTGGCGGCCCTTCCCGGTGATCGCCTCTCTGCCGCACTGATGGTTAAATCACACGGCACCGTCAGTGTCGACGGTAAAGTCTCTGATGCTGACCTCACTTACCTGGAAGAGGTGGCAAACAGCACCGGGCAGGAGGTGGACAAAAGCCGCCTGACATCACAGGCCTTTGCCCGCGCGGCACTGATCACTGATGTGGGTATTGCTCTGGCTACGGAACTGGAAACGGCCGGGCAGAAATGGTCTCTGGGCTTCCCCCCCAAATTCCAGCGCGTCGACCTGTTCAACTACAACGTGCTGGTCAGAAATTATGACAGCAGCGCCTTCAAAGGCGACCGCTACCACAACACGAAAAATGGCATCAACGCCGACATCGGTGCCAGTACGAACCTGGATGACAACTGGACGCTGGGACTGGTCGCACAGAACCTGATCCCCCGTAGTATTGAGACAAAAGAAGTGAACGGTATCACGGAAACCTTCAGGATCCGCCCGCAGGTGACGGCCGGTGTCTCCTGGCACAACGCGATGTTCACCACCGCATTTGATGTGGATCTGACCCCGGCCAGCGGTTTCACCTCCGACAGCAACCGTCAGTTTGCCGCCATTGGCGCAGAATTTAATGCCTGGAAATGGGCACAGCTGCGCGCCGGTTACCGTCAGAATCTGGCCGGTAACGACGGCAGTGCATTCACGGCCGGGGTGGGGATCTCACCGTTTGATGTGGTTCACCTTGATGTTGCAGGCCTGATCGGCACGGACAACACTTACGGTGCGGTCGCACAGTTCCAGTTCACCTTCTGAGTTCCACCTGCAAAACAGCATGCACATTATCGCTGCATGTTGTTTCCATCATCAAAAGTCTGTCGGACATCGACAGACTTAACTCCCCCGGATAATACAGAAAACCTGTAAAGGATTGACCGGAAACAACAAAGATCAAATTTTGATCGCAAAGGTCAAAATACAAACACCAGGTGATCAATATCTGACCAATCAATCACTTGTGCTTATCTTTTTTTTCATTTTGTTACATCTGTCATACAAATATAACTGACAGTGATTATCATTATACCCTTATCAGTTACGTACCATGACTGATAGTTCCCCGTTGTAATTAAATGCTATCCCATAACCACAACTCAGAAATATCGGAGTTCACGTATGAATAAAATTTATTCACTGAAATATAGTCATATTACAGGTGGATTAGTTGCTGTTTCTGAACTGACCCGGAAAGTTAGTGTCGGTACATCAAGAAAGAAAGTTATCCTCGGTATTATTTTATCCTCAATATATGGAAGTTATGGTGAAACAGCATTTGCAGCAATGCTGGATATAAATAATATATGGACCCGCGATTATCTTGACCTTGCTCAAAACAGAGGAGAGTTCAGACCGGGTGCAACAAATGTTCAATTAATGATGAAAGATGGAAAGATATTTCATTTTCCAGAACTACCTGTACCTGATTTTTCTGCTGTTTCCAACAAAGGTGCAACAACATCAATTGGAGGTGCGTACAGTGTTACTGCGACTCATAACGGTACACAGCATCATGCAATAACAACACAGTCATGGGATCAGACAGCATATAAAGCAAGTAACAGAGTATCATCTGGCGACTTTTCGGTTCATCGTCTGAATAAATTCGTCGTGGAAACAACAGGGGTTACGGAGAGTGCCGACTTCTCACTTTCTCCCGAAGATGCGATGAAAAGATATGGCGTAAACTACAACGGTAAGGAACAAATAATTGGCTTCAGAGCAGGTGCCGGAACAACCTCAACGATATTAAACGGCAAACAATATCTGTTTGGACAAAACTATAATCCCGACTTGTTAAGCGCAAGTCTTTTTAATCTGGACTGGAAAAACAAGAGTTACATTTATACCAACAGAACCCCTTTTAAAAACTCACCAATTTTTGGCGATAGTGGTTCTGGTTCTTATCTATATGATAAAGAACAACAAAAATGGGTTTTCCATGGTGTTACCAGTACAGTTGGTTTTATCAGTAGTACCAATATAGCCTGGACAAACTACTCGTTATTTAATAATATTCTGGTAAACAATTTAAAAAAGAATTTCACAAACACTATGCAGCTGGATGGTAAAAAACAAGAGTTATCATCGATTATAAAAGATAAGGACCTGTCTGTCTCAGGAGGAGGGGAATTAACGCTCAAGCAGGATACCGATCTTGGCATTGGCGGGCTTATATTCGATAAGAACCAGACATATAAAGTGTACGGAAAAGATAAGTCTTATAAAGGTGCCGGGATAGATATTGATAATAATACCACCGTTGAATGGAATGTTAAGGGCGTTGCCGGAGATAATCTGCATAAAATAGGTAGTGGTACTCTGGATGTAAAAATAGCACAGGGAAATAACCTTAAAATAGGTAATGGGACTGTCATCCTTAGTGCTGAAAAAGCCTTCAATAAAATTTACATGGCCGGAGGTAAAGGTACGGTAAAAATAAATGCCAAAGACGCTTTAAGCGAAAGCGGTAATGGCGAAATCTATTTTACCAGAAATGGCGGAACACTGGATCTAAACGGCTATGACCAGTCATTTCAGAAAATCGCAGCAACAGATGCGGGAACAACCGTAACGAACTCAAACGTGAAGCAATCAACATTATCACTTACTAATACTGATGCATATATGTACCATGGGAATGTATCAGGTAATATAAGCATAAATCATATTATCAATACTACCCAGCAACATAACAATAATGCCAATCTGATCTTTGATGGCTCAGTCGATATCAAAAACGATATCTCTGTCCGGAATGCACAGTTAACATTACAAGGACATGCGACAGAACATGCCATATTTAAAGAAGGCAATAACAACTGTCCAATTCCTTTTTTATGTCAAAAAGACTATTCTGCTGCCATAAAGGACCAGGAAAGCACTGTAAATAAACGTTACAATACGGAATATAAGTCCAACAATCAGATAGCCTCTTTTTCCCAGCCCGACTGGGAAAGTCGTAAATTTAATTTCCGGAAATTAAATTTAGAAAACGCAACCCTGAGTATAGGCCGGGATGCTAATGTAAAAGGACACATAGAGGCTAAAAACTCTCAAATTGTTCTGGGAAATAAAACTGCATACATTGACATGTTCTCAGGAAGAAACATTACTGGCGAAGGTTTTGGATTCAGACAACAGCTTCGCTCCGGGGATTCAGCAGGCGAAAGTAGTTTCAACGGCAGTCTGAGTGCTCAAAACAGCAAAATAACTGTTGGTGATAAATCAACTGTTACTATGACTGGTGCATTATCCTTAATTAATACAGACCTGATTATCAACAAAGGAGCTACTGTTACCGCCCAGGGAAAAATGTATGTAGATAAAGCTATTGAACTGGCCGGAACCCTGACATTAACAGGCACCCCTACAGAAAATAATAAATACAGCCCGGCAATCTATATGTCAGATGGATATAATATGACAGAAGATGGTGCCACGTTAAAGGCTCAAAATTATGCCTGGGTCAATGGTAATATAAAATCAGACAAAAAAGCATCTATTCTGTTTGGTGTTGACCAGTATAAAGAAGATAACCTGGACAAAACCACACACACACCGCTGGCTACAGGTTTGCTGGGTGGCTTTGATACTTCTTATACCGGAGGTATTGATGCTCCTGCTGCCTCAGCCAGCATGTATAACACCTTATGGAGAGTAAACGGACAGTCAGCCCTGCAATCATTAAAAACCCGCGACAGTCTTTTGTTGTTTAGTAACATAGAGAATTCGGGTTTCCATACTGTGACAGTAAACACACTGGATGCCACTAATACTGCTGTGATTATGCGGGCTGATCTGAGCCAGTCTGTAAATCAATCGGATAAACTCATTGTTAAAAATCAGTTAACCGGAAGCAATAACAGTCTGTCGGTCGATATACAGAAAGTGGGAAATAATAACTCAGGATTAAACGTTGACCTGATAACAGCCCCAAAAGGAAGCAATAAAGAGATATTTAAAGCCAGTACTCAGGCCATAGGTTTCAGCAACATATCTCCTGTGATCAGCACGAAAGAGGATCAGGAACATACCACGTGGACCCTGACCGGATATAAGGTGGCTGAAAATACAGCATCTTCCAGTGCAGCAAAATCGTATATGTCCGGTAATTACAAAGCCTTCCTGACAGAAGTCAACAACCTGAATAAACGAATGGGGGATCTGCGTGACACCAATGGCGAGGTCGGTGCATGGGCCCGCATCATGAGCGGAGCAGGTTCAGCTTCTGGTGGATACAGTGACAACTACACCCATGTGCAGATTGGTGTGGATAAAAAACATGAGCTGGATGGACTTGACCTTTTCACTGGTCTGACTATGACGTATACCGACAGTCATGCCAGCAGTAATGCATTCAGTGGCAAGACGAAGTCCGTCGGGGCAGGTCTGTATGCTTCCGCTATATTTGACTCTGGTGCCTATATCGACCTGATTAGTAAGTATGTTCACCATAATAATGAGTACTCGGCGACCTTTGCTGGGCTCGGAACAAAAGACTACAGTTCTCATTCCTTGTATGTGGGTGCTGAAGCAGGCTACCGCTATCATGTAACAGAAGACTCCTGGATTGAGCCGCAGGCAGAACTGGTTTATGGGGCCGTATCAGGTAAACGGTTCGACTGGCAGGATCGCGGAATGAGCGTGACCATGAAGGATAAGGACTTTAATCCGCTGATTGGGCGTACCGGTGTTGATGTGGGTAAATCCTTCTCCGGTAAGGACTGGAAAGTCACAGCCCGCGCCGGCCTTGGCTACCAGTTTGACCTGTTTGCCAACGGTGAAACCGTACTGCGTGATGCGTCCGGTGAGAAACGTATCAAAGGTGAAAAAGACGGTCGTATTCTCATGAATGTTGGTCTCAACGCCGAAATTCGCGATAATCTTCGCTTTGGTCTTGAGTTTGAGAAATCGGCATTTGGTAAATACAACGTGGATAACGCGATCAACGCCAACTTCCGTTACTCTTTCTGATAACAGCCCGGGCCGCGTTTGCGGCCCTTCTTCTACCGGAGAGAATATGTATTACCCTGTGACAGACTATATCGCTCTTGCTCTCATTATTAGCTTTCTTTTTCTGACATTATTTATCTGCCTGTTATGCCTTAAACATGAGCGAATAAAAAAAGAAACTATCAGGCAAAAAAATGCACATATTCTGGAGCATGGCTGGAATGCAACTGAGTTCTCATGGTTCCGATACGGACAGTATAACGAAACGGGTATTTACATCTCGATCGAGAAGACCATTATCATTACAATCACCGTTTCTGGTGGGTGCTTTAAAAAAGAATACAGCATTGTCTCCCACATGCTGGTCACTGACACCATAACAGAGGCCACCCTGTACGAAAACGGGCTGTATACGCGCCACATCAGACTCAGTCGCCCAGTATCTGACAGCAAATACCCCTTGCCACCCGGATCTCAGCTCATTAAAAATATGACCTTACGACTGCGCCTGCAGGATCAGCAGGAAGAAACATCCGTGACATTATTTCAGGGAAAAATGAGTACCGACGGAAATAACTATTACATCATCAAAGGTAAAGTAAGCTCAGTACTTCTGTTATTAAAAATGCTGCAGATTAATCACGCCTGATCTCTGTCCCGGTATTTTAGCCCGAGGTATATTCTGAAATATCATTCATCATGACCGGCGTTTATACAAACGCCGGTCATTCGCTAACAGCTTCACCGTTCCTTCCCCCATCCAGGTTCCGCATGAGCGTGTTGTAATGTTCATAAGCGTATTATCGTAAGCTTCCGGGGAACTCATATTGACGCGTTTTTCAGGCGCGCGTCATCGGCGGCGCATACGAACGATCGTGGTTTGATAACGGTTGATTTATTTTGTTGCACAGGGGCGATCGCCAGGCAGGTACCGGAGGCGGGCTCTGAAGTACTGAGTAGGGTGATCGCGTCAGGCCGCGAAGTACTGACTCGGGGATTAATAGCAGGTGATGAGTAAGCGTACAGCGAGGGCCGTATTGACGGGGATGTGTTATTCAGCTGGCAGTGCTATGCGCCACGGAAGCAGTTCGCTGACCCGGTTGACCGGCCAGTCTGCTATGACGCCAAGCACATGGCGAAGGTAGCTTTCTGGATCCACGTCATTCAGTTTGCACGTCCCGATCAGGCTGTACAGTAGCGCTCCCCGCTCACCACCATGGTCAGAGCCGAAGAACAGGAAGTTTTTACGACCCAGACTGACCGCCCGCAAGGCATTTTCAGCGATGTTGTTGTCGATTTCCACCCAGCCATCGTTCGCATAGTACGTCAGTGCCGGCCACTGGTTAAGTGCGTACGCGAACGCCTTCGCCAACTCTGAGTGTCGCGACAGGGTCTTCATCTTTTCCGCAACCAGCTTTCCAGGGATTTCAACAGCGGTTTCGTTTTTCGCTGACACCATGGAGGGAGTGGTTAAAAGAGCAACGAGAAAGTGGTAATTATAACGCCAGCCGGATATGGCGGGAAATGGTGGCCCGGGGATTTACAGGCAGTGAAACCATCGTCAGGGATGCGGTTGCCAAATGGCGTAAAGGCTGGAACCCACCGGTTACTACTGCCGTCAGACTTCCTTCAGTGTCCCGGGTAAGCCGCTGGTTGATGCCCTGGAGAATAACCAGGGATGAAGAAAATTATGCTTCCCGATTTATTAGTCTGATGTGTGAAAAAGAACCTGAGCTGAAAATAGCGCAGCAACTGGCACTCGAGTTCTACCGTATTCTGAAAACCCAAAATAAATCACAGCTAAGCAGTTGGTTCACTCGAGTCCACGAAAGCGGTTCAGCAGAATTTCGGCGCGTGGCGGCGGGGATGGAAGCTGATGCTGCAGCTATATGTGAGGCAATCAGTAGTCGCTGGAGTAATGGTGTTGTCGAAGGTCATGTAAATCGCCTGAAGAAGATGCTGAAACGCCAGATGTATGGTCGAGCAGGATTTGAACTACTCAGGCAGAGGGTAATGAGTCCACTGGCATGAAAATCTCCACCCAGGTTGCGGAAGAGCCACTTTTCATCCGTCGTTGACAGTTATACCGCCAGTCAGAAATATACCGTCGTCAGGGCGTGGAGCTGAGCCGTGCCACACTGGGTCGCTGGACCGGTGCCGTTGCTGAACTGCTGGAGCCGCTGTATGAACCGCCCCGGGAATCCTGGAGACTAAACTCCCTGAGAAAGAGGTAAACAGGATGACTAAAAATACTCGTTTTTCCCCCGAAGTCCGTCAGAGGGCGATTCGTATGGTTCTGGAAAGTCAGGGCGAATATGACTCACAGTGGGCGGCAATTTGTTCCATTGCCCCAAAGATTGGCTGTACACCGGAGACTCTGCGTGTCTGGGTACGCCAGCATGAGCGGGATACCGGAGGCGGTGATGGCGGGCTCACCACCGCTGAACGTCAGCGTCTGAAAGAGCTGGAACGTGAAAATCGTGAACTGCGCCGCAGTAACGATATCCTTCGCCAGGCTTCCGCTTATTTTGCGAAGGCGGAGTTCG
>NZ_MIIV01000089.1:0-8090 GCF_001743015.1 Shigella sp. FC1567 | reverse complement strand
ACACTGGAGCGTCTTCTGAGCCTGCTGTCGGCCTTTGAGGTCGTGGTATGGATGACGGATGGCTGGCCGCTGTATGAATCACGCCTGAAGGGAAAGCTGCACGTTATCAGCAAGCGTTACACTCAGCGCATTGAGCGACATAATCTGAATCTGAGACAACATCTGGCAAGGCTGGGACGGAAGTCACTGTCGTTCTCAAAATCGGTGGAGCTGCATGACAAGGTCATCGGGCATTATCTGAACATAAAACACTATCAGTAAGTTGGAGTCATTACCCAGGTCATCTCACCTGGTACTTCGGCGAAGAGCTGAAGAAAATGGGCATGAACATCATTAATGACGACATCACCGGGCGAGTACATAAGGACCGTAAACTTCTCACCGGCGACAGTCCTTTCGCAGCGAATGCGTTGGGTAAACTGGCGGCGCAGGAAATGCTGGCAGCTTACGCGGGTTAATCCCTGTTACGTTTGAATGTAAGCGCATAATTAATCGCAGCCGCGTTAGTACTCACGACGTGGCTGCGTTTTTTCACGGTTAATTTATGGCGTACTGAAGCCCTATGTTAATTTCTTTGCGGTAACGTAATTCGGAACACATTATGCTTATTGAGATAGTGATATGAAGCACTTCCCCCATGCAATTCGGCAATCGCTTTGACTAAAGAAAGACCAAGTCCCTGACCTACGGAATGACGCGAATTATCTCCCCGCCAAAATCTACGGAAGAGTTTTTCAGGCTCATGTATTTTCGTTCCAAGACTGGCGATATCAATATTAAGATAGCCGTTGGTATCAAGAAAACTGGTTATATGAATACGCGATTTTTCTGGTGAATATCTAATGGCATTAACAATAAGATTCGATAACATTCGTTGCAGTAAAATTTTATCCGCAAAGATTTGCTGATTGCACTCGACCTTAAAGCAAATCTCTTTCTCGTCTGAAAGATATTCAAGATAATCCAACAAATTTTCGACTTCCTTATTGAGAGAAAGCGAGTCCAGTTTCACCAAAACATTGTTTTTATCTGCCCGGGCAAGAAACAGTATGTTCTCTGTTAACCGCGAAATATTTTCCAACTCTTCAATGTTACCGGCAATTGTTTTTTGATATTCAGCGATACTTCTGGTTTGACTGAGCGTAACCTGATTCTGACCCAGTAATGCATTAATGGGCGTTCTAAGTTCATGAGCGAGATCGTCAGCAAATTGACTTAGGCGTTCAAAATCTTTGACTAAGGCTTGATGCATTTTATTCAACGCCTGCCCAAGAGGTTTTAGTTCTCTCGGTAATGCGCTAACCTCAACAGGCTCTCGGCTATCGTTATAATTCAGCGCTTCCGTTACACCACTCAACTTTTTGATCTCTCGTAATCCCGTTCTGATTAACAGCGGACTTAATACTGAGCAAAGTACAATGGCGACAATGCAAATTATAATGCTATTAATTTTATACTGTTCAAGCATGTTATGTCTAGCTGAAGCCAATTTAGCCACAGTAACCGTTAATGATGGCGAAACTTCATCAATATTAATTCGTAAAGCATCAATCTCAGTATCATTAATAATGCTTCTGTAAATGCCAGCTGCGCTGATTGTCTCACTAGCAGGTATGTTATTTAACATGTCATCACTGACATTTGTCCGGTTAACAATTTTATTGATGCCATCACCATGAATGATCAAGATATCCTGACTAACATCCATCATCCGGTTAAAGTATACAGGTAACGTATCTGGATTTACCCCATCAATTAACAACTGCTTGATCTGTGCTGTCCGGTTAATGAGTGTTGTATCATCGCGCCATTTCAACTCACTTGCCAGGCCATTATAGAGAGTCCAGACAATTCCAGCGCCAGCAACAGACAGCAGCAATATAAAAAGCAAGGTTAAACGGACGGTTATAGACAATCTTTTCATTATTTTTTTACCGCTACGAATGAATAGCCCATCCCCCGGATTGTGGCGATTAGCTTTTCAGGAAAAGGATCATCAACTTTTGCGCGGAGCCTGCGAATGGCGACATCCACCGTATTGGTATCACTATCAAAGTTGATTCCCCAAATTTCACTCGCAATAACCGTTCTGGGTATAATTTCGCCAGCTCTGGAGGCCAGTAGCCAAAGTAACTGAAACTCCTTGCGCGTCAGTGTAATACTGATATTGTCCCTGCTCACACTTTGACTTACAGAGTCCATTCTTAAGCCACTGATTTCTAATGTTGAATTCAAAGCGTGATGTTGCCTTAATTGTGCCCGAACCCTTGCCAGCAACTCAGAAAATGAAAAAGGTTTTACCAGATAATCATTTGCTCCACTGTCCAGCCCTCTGACTCTGTCATCGACAGAATCCCTTGCAGTAAGGCAAATAACAGGGGTTTGCTTTGCTGTTCTTAACGTTTGTAAGATCTGCCAGCCATCCATACCCGGAAGCATAATATCCAGAATTATCAATGCATAATCATCCTTCAGCGCAAGATAAAGCCCATCTCTGCCATCAGAAACGGCATCAATGACATAACCCGCTTCGGAAAGCCCCTGCGTTACCCACTCCTGGGTCCTTTGATTATCTTCAATAAGTAAAATCTTCATGAAAATAATATGCCATAAATCATATGTTATAGAAACAGCCTGGTTCATTACAAAATTGTAATGCTGCTGTAAGGTTACCCTGGCCGCTTTTTCGCTATCCTCAAAACTCATTCACATGACAAGGATATAAACATGTTAAAGCGTTATTTGCAGCATTTTCATTACCTTCTTTGGTTTATGCCGCACAACAAAACATTCTTAGCGTGCACATTTTGAACCAGCAAACCGGAAAACCCGCTGCTGACGTGACAGTCACTCTTGAAAAGAAGGCGGATAACGGCTGGTTACAACTTAATACCGCCAAAACAGATAAGGATGGACGAATTAAAGCACTGTGGCCCGAGCAAACTGCAACTACGGGCGATTACCGTGTCGTATTTAAAACCGGGGACTATTTCAAGAAACAAAATCTTGAAAGTTTCTTCCCTGAGATCCCCGTTGAATTTCATATTAATAAAGTGAACGAGCATTATCATGTGCCTTTATTACTTAGCCAATATGGGTATTCAACCTATCGTGGCAGTTAATGCATAAATATGTAAAAGCAGATCTCTGCTACTGTTAGGGAGGACACTCCCTGACAGATTAACAGTAAACGGCTCTTGCTGGCTAACGACAAAAAAGTGTGATGGCTTATGAAAAAGAATCAATTTTTAAAAGAATCAGATGTTACGGCCGAGTCGGTATTCTTTATGAAGCGTCGGCAGGTGTTAAAAGCACTGGGCATCAGTGCAGCTGCACTTTCTTTGCCTCACGCTGCGCATGCCGATCTGCTTAGCTGGTTTAAAGGGAACGATCGCCCGCCCGCCCCCGCCGGAAAACCGCTGGAGTTCAGCAAGCCTGCCGCCTGGCAAAATAACCTGCCACTGACGCCAGTAGATAAAGTCTCCGGTTATAACAACTTCTATGAATTCGGGCTGGATAAAGCCGATCCCGCCGCTAATGCTGGTAGCCTGAAAACCGATCCATGGACACTGAAAATCAGCGGCGAAGTGGCAAAACCATTGACCCTCGATCACGATGATTTAACCCGTCGCTTCCCGCTGGAAGAGCGTATTTATCGTATGCGCTGCGTGGAGGCATGGTCGATGGTGGTGCCGTGGATTGGTTTTCCGCTGCACAAATTGCTGGCGCTTGCCGAACCCACCAGCAATGCGAAGTATGTCGCTTTCGAAACAATTTATGCACCGGAACAAATGCCAGGCCAGCAGGACCGCTTTATCGGCGGCGGGCTGAAATATCCTTATGTCGAAGGATTGCGTCTCGACGAAGCAATGCATCCGCTCACACTGATGACCGTGGGTGTTTATGGCAAGGCGTTACCGCCACAAAATGGCGCGCCGGTACGACTGATTGTGCCGTGGAAATATGGCTTTAAAGGGATTAAATCGATAGTCAGTATTAAGCTGACCCGCGAGCGTCCGCCAACCACCTGGAATCTGGCAGCGCCTGACGAATACGGTTTTTACGCCAACGTTAATCCGCATGTTGATCACCCGCGCTGGTCACAGGCTACCGAACGATTTATTGGTTCAGGCGGCATCCTCGATGTTCAGCGCCAGCCAACGCTACTGTTTAATGGTTACGCCGACCAGGTGGCATCGCTGTATCGTGGCCTGGATTTGCGGGAGAATTTCTGAATGCGTCTGACAGCAAAACAGGTGACATGGCTGAAAGTTAGCCTGCATCTTGCCGGATTGTTGCCGTTTCTCTGGCTGGTCTGGGCGATCAATCACGGTGGACTGGGTGCCGATCCGGTGAAAGATATTCAGCATTTTACCGGTCGCACTGCACTGAAATTTTTGCTGGCGACCTTGTTAATCACACCTCTGGCACGCTACGCAAAACAGCCGTTATTGATACGCACTCGCCGCCTGTTAGGCTTATGGTGCTTTGCCTGGGCGACACTGCATTTAACCAGTTACGCATTGCTGGAGCTGGGCGTGAATAATCTGGCGTTATTAGGCAAGGAGTTAATTACCCGGCCTTATTTAACGTTAGGAATTATCAGCTGGGTTATTTTGCTTGCTTTAGCGTTTACTTCAACCCAGGCGATGCAGCGAAAACTCGGCAAGCACTGGCAACAGTTGCATAATTTCGTCTATCTTGTCGCGATCCTGGCCCCAATACATTATCTGTGGTCAGTGAAGATTATTTCACCGCAGCCGCTCATCTACGCTGGGCTGGCTGTACTGCTTTTAGCCTTACGGTATAAGAAGTTGCGTTCCCTTTTTAACCGGTTACGCAAGCAGGTTCACAACAAATTATCTGTATAACTTCATATTGCCGACAAAGTACGCGTTATCCCTGCCGGATGCGGCGCGAGCGCCCTATCCGGCCTACGCAGATCACATCAGATTATGTTTCGTTTGTCATCAACCTCAAATTATCAATATAATTCATTTTATTTCAATAAGATAGATAAGTACACCTGAGAAAACTATGCTCTCATCTCCTAAGAGTTGTTGCATTTTGCCATATGTTACAATATAACATTACACATCATATACAATGACTCTGGAGGAAACTGTTTTGGCGATTCGTCTTCACAAACTGGCTGTTGCGTTAGGTGTCTTTATTGTTAGCGCTCCTGCCTTTTCGCATGGTCATCACTCACACGGCAAACCCTTAACAGAGGTCGAACAAAAAGCTGCTAATGGTGTTTTTGATGATGCCAATGTACAAAACCGAACGCTCAGTGACTGGGATGGGGTCTGGCAATCCGTTTATCCTTTACTGCAAAGTGGCAAACTTGACCCCGTCTTTCAGAAGAAAGCGGATGCAGATAAAACTAAAACATTTGCTGAAATTAAAGATTATTATCACAAAGGTTATGCAACAGATATCGAGATGATTGGCATTGAGGACGGCATTGTTGAATTCCATAGAAATAATGAAACAACATCCTGTAAATATGATTACGATGGATACAAAATACTCACCTATAAATCAGGCAAGAAAGGCGTTCGTTACTTATTCGAATGTAAAGATCCTGAAAGCAAAGCCCCTAAATATATACAATTTAGCGATCATATAATTGCACCACGAAAATCATCTCATTTTCACATTTTTATGGGTAATGATTCACAGCAATCTTTATTAAATGAAATGGAAAACTGGCCAACGTATTATCCATATCAGTTGAGTAGCGAAGAAGTGGTCGAGGAAATGATGTCTCATTGAGTATTCTCATGATAACGCCTCGATGCCGCTTTAGTAAGTCATCATAACTGCCACTGGTCCATCCACAAACGCCACTGAACGCAAGCTAGCTACAGACACGCTCATCACTATGACGTGTCTGTATATTAATAAGCTAACCCGCATTGAGTTAACCAATAACGGATTCCATACACAATACGGCCAACAGAGAAAGATACCTGTGCTCACGCCATTGCTTATATTGGCTGGTTACAATGTGCACTATCAATTTTTTAAATAACAAATTCTTAAAATCACATCTGTATAAGGAATTTTTAAGGTTCGTGGGATAGCTTGACTGTAAAAATTACAGGAGCTACAAAAATGAACCGATTCTCAAAAACTCAAATTTATTTACATTGGATAACGCTGCTTTTCGTTGCAATAACCTATGCCGCGATGGAACTCCGTGGCTGGTTTCCTAAAGGTAGTAGTACTTATCTGCTGATGCGAGAAACACATTACAATGCGGGTATATTCGTTTGGGTGTTAATGTTTTCACGCCTGATTATAAAACACCGTTATAGTGATCCTTCTATTGTGCCACCGCCACCTGCCTGGCAAATGAAAGCGGCTTCGCTAATGCACATCATGCTTTATATAACCTTCCTTGCACTTCCTCTGCTGGGGATTGCTTTGATGGCTTACAGTGGAAAATCGTGGAGTTTCCTTGGTTTCAATGTGTCTCCCTTTGTTACCCCAAACAGCGAAATTAAAGCACTGATATAAAATATTCACGAAACCTGGGCAAATATAGGTTACTTTTTAATCGCAGCTCACGCTGGCGCAGCACTCTTTCATCACTACATTCAGAAAGATAATACTCTGTTACGAATGATGCCTCGCCGCAAATAAGTCGATCCCCTGACAAGGAAATGTGAACCATGGACATCAACGCGTCATAAATGTTTACGCAAGTGCACAATGCACCCTTTCCACTATCAACAAGGAGGAGCAGAAACTGTGTAAATCGTACAATGGTAAGACTTATCAAAAATACAGGTTAATTTTGGTATTTAAACCTTTTTTACTTGTTAGTATGATACAAAGGCTTTCAAAAAAGCTGGGAAATTCAACAACTCTTGGAAATTATGGACTTTGTCCCGCGGCTTTAATCTGACGGCCGCGTTCCTTTTTTGACTCAATTATTGACCCCTTCTCTACGCAACTTCAGTTCCCACCACCAACTTTGCGGCAGTTTCATAGGATGAATGTCTAAAAGAATAATGGTGAGCGATAAGAAAACGACTGAATAACTGCACATTTTCGCTCGAAAGCTTCCTGTCAGATCCATAGCGAATCAAGTGCTGAATGTCACAGTATCGAACAGAAAACAGTGACGATCTAACCCTTCAAGAATATTCTACGATTGTTCTGTTTAGGAAAAGTAAGGCGGGAAGTCGGGAGATAAGTCATTGATAAAGTGGCGGAGAGAGGGGGATTTGCCCCCCCGGTAGAGTTGCCCCTACTCCGGTTTTCGAGACCGATGATACAGAGTCGAAAAATCAAAGAGTTAAAAATTTTTTCTTGGAAAAAATGTCTTAAAATCGTACACGAAAAATCAATGAATTACATAACATTAAAGAAGAATATTCCAAGCCTTCTTGAGTCCACCACCTGTTTTCAGGTGTCATTCAGACGTGATTTGCCCCAGATTGGGAAAGCACGCTTTTTTCTCAGCTTATTGAAGTGGCACACTGAATTTGGCCACCTGAACAGAGGTGATATGCTCACCTCAGAACAACACAGGTGCTCCAATGAAAAAAAGAAATTTTAGCGCAGAGTTTAAACGCGAATCCGCTCAACTGGTTGTTGACCAGAAATACACGGTGGCAGATGCCGCCAAAGCTATGGATGTTGGCCTTTCCACAATGACAAGATGGGGCAAACAACTGCGTGATGAGCGTCAGGGCAAAACACCAAAAGCCTCTCCGATAACACCAGAATGAACCGCCCCAAGTTTCCTGGAGAGTGTTTTATCTGTGAACTCAGGCTGCCAGATCATCGTTTCCGATAGAAGCATAATAAGCTTTTTCTGCTTCTGCCGGAGGGATGTGGCCCAGCCTTTCCAGCAATCGTCGATTATTATACCAGTCCACCCACGTGAGTGTGGCCAGTTCCACTTCTGCACGGTTTTTCCAGCTCTTACGGTGTATTACCTCCGCTTTGTAAAGACCATTGATGCTCTCCGCCATCGCGTTGTCATACGAGTCGCCTGTACTTCCTGTTGATGCCAGTAATCCGGCTTCCTTAAGCCGCTGTGTGTAGGCCAGCGATACATACTGAGAACCTTT
>NZ_MIIV01000088.1:0-37682 GCF_001743015.1 Shigella sp. FC1567 | reverse complement strand
TTCTGGTGTTATCGGAGAGGCTTTTGGTGTTTTGCCCTGACGCTCATCACGCAGTTGTTTGCCCCATCTTGTCATTGTGGAAAGGCCAACATCCATAGCTTTGGCGGCATCTGCCACCGTGTATTTCTGGTCAACAACCAGTTGAGCGGATTCGCGTTTAAACTCTGCGCTAAAATTTCTTTTTTTCATTGGAGCACCTGTGTTGTTCTGAGGTGAGCATATCACCTCTGTTCAGGTGGCCAAATTCAGTGTGCCACTTCAGGTTACGCATGGTTTACCTCCAGACGTTTAGCGAGCCAGCGTTGCGACAGGCGGGTGAGTTCTCCTTTGCGCTGCTCATATTCCATGCCCATATCAATTAACGTGATATTGGTGCTTTCGAGATAGGCGAGGTGTTCAAGCTGTGCTGCGTTCATGCTGTCCCGTGGTTCGCCAGTAATGCCATTTGCCTGCGCCCACTGCTTCGCCGTCATGCCACCCAGCACGATACGGGCGATCATGTTGCTCTCGTTGCTGTAGTGGCGCTGCTGCGTCGTTTTGCCCATCTCGGCACGGGCCATATTCAGCGCATCGCACATTGGCTTAAAGTTGTTTGCGGCACTGAGACGGGCTTTTAGCTGGCGACGATAGCGGGCGGCGATTTCAGGCACGCTACGCTGTAATTCTTCCTCGCACTGGATGAAATAACGGCGGATAGCGCGGCCCTGCTCGTTGCGTTCAACCATTGCCACTTCTTTAGCCATATCCAGCGATAGCAGGTAATCATGCTCTATTTGCTGGCGAGTTTTTGCGCTCGCCCGTTTTGGCGTGCTCAAATTTTCAACACGGATAAAATCGGTTCCGGCAATAAAACCGTACTGGTCAATTCGGCCTTTAATCCAGTTAGTAAAGTCGCGGCCCACCCCCAGCGCTTTATGCAACGCCTTAGCGCTCACAATATTGGCTTCACGCCCGCCAATGCGTCCGGCAATAACGGGAACAATAGCGGCAAAGTCGTTGCCGTTAATTACTCCCGTGTTAACGTTGGGTTGCGGGGCGGCCCCCGAACTGAATCGGCTTTTTTCGATAGTCATATTTTCGGCTCCGTTATGCGGCGGTGAGATTGTCCGGGTATAGATTGAGAATGTCGGCAATTTCAGGCTGAGAAAGTCCCTGATAGCCGCCAGCGTCGGCGTTATGGTTCACAAGCCGAATAACTTTTAGAACGTCACCGCGCCCGGTAAAGCGATAGCGTAAATGTGACCCTATCCCGTCGGGGTTCTTTTCGTCTATACGCTCAAGCTGAATATCAAGCCTGCGCTCTAACTCGCTGGCGTAGTTCCTTCCAGACGAAAGGCGGCAATAACGCAGAATGTCATTTTCTGTCCATCCCTCTATACCAGTACGCAGCATATAGACTCTGGCACGATGCTTTTTCGGTGTGCGCTTTGGTGCTTGAAGGGATTTTGTAAGGGGCGTAACATCAGATACGCGAATATCTGAATTAGCCGCCTGTAATGGGCGGTTTTTCTTTTCCATCAGGCCACCTTCCCGCGGCGTTCTGCCAGCCAGTTGTGAATCTCAACCGCATCAAACGCAGTTATTTTTTCTCCCAGCTTTACCGGACGTGGTAGTGAACCGTTTCTTACTTTACGGTCGATGGTGGATACACTAACGCCCAGCAATTCAGCCAGGCGGAAGCGTCTGATATAGCCTTTTGTAGGGATAGTGTCGATGTTCATGATTCCCGTAACCTCTTAGCGATAGTTGTTGCTTCGTTACGGGTATTTAATGGCGTGCACGCTCAAAAAGGAATGATCGTATTTTTTACTATCGTGATAGTAAAATTTACTATCACCTTTTTTTCCCTGCCGTGGTGCGTTCTTCCGGTGTTCTGTCTGCGTCGGCTATGAGTTTCTTCAGGTAATCTATGGATGGCTCATCATAGCCGCCCCCCAAAAGCGCCCAGTGGTTTATTGTGGCGTTCGCCCATGCTTCGTTGGTTTCCTTCCCGTTCTTCCCTTTACACTCTTCTGGGTAGTGCCGCTTCACATAAATCAACGCCAAGAGGCAAATTTCGCGCTTTTGCCTGTGGCGCTCTCTGTTTCCGTGCTCAACGTTTTTAACATCCTCATAAAGAGCTTGTAAGTTTATGCGAGTTTCGGGGCTGTATATGGGCTGGTTTTTGTCCATGCATTCGCCGATATATTCAACCCACGGCCTTGTTATGTACAAATCCTCTACGGATATTTCGTGGAAGGCATGTTTTGTATAATCGAGAAAAAAATAATAATTCGCACTTACGTCTAGTTCTCTTTTTCTGTGTGCGGGGCTGAATATGCGTGCGGGAGTGTCAATAGAATCAAGCCCTGCGATGTCGAGTATATAGGAGGCGTTAACATGCCATAGCCCAAGCACATGGCAATCTATATGATTTACAACGCCTGCCTTAAAGCTTTTTTCGTCCTCTACTTCAGTGATTATGTCGGCAAGTAATAAGCAGTCTTCTTTGACGTCTGGGAATAAAGAGCAATTGCGGTAAAGACTCGCGATGCTATGTAATGTGCCGTCGTAGCCGCAAAGGTACGCGCTCAAATATATAGATTCTGCCGCCGCCATAATCAAAAGATCATCAATATCTATTTCTAATAATTCGGCTGCTCTGTTAAGCCTGAAAAAAGGGGCGGGTGGTAATTTTTTCATTGTGTCACCTTTTACGCTGCGCCTTATTTTGTGATTGAGCCAGGCGGTAAGGCTTCCCGCTTTTCGCCCCGTCGAGCTAGGCTCAATCTATTCAGTTAGTTCGCCCTTCTGAGAGGCGTTACGTTGTAGTCTTTTCCGCTTTCCAGTGCCACCAGCAGATCAGCCCACTGTGCCAGTGCTGCTTTACGCTCATCAAAATACTGATGGCGGTTATAAATCCCCTCTACGCCCTTAATGCGATGATTGAGGCATCGTTCCGCCACAACAGGATCAACACCCAACGCTGCTAAATGAGTACGTGCGGTGCGTCGAAAGTCGTGAATCGTGAAATTAGGCACATCCGGCATTTCGGCGCGAACCTTAGCCAGTGCTACGGGTAAAGTGCTTTCCTGAATATGTGGGATCATTCTGTTTTGCATCTTCCTGGCCGGAAGCACCCATGCGCTATTACATGAAAAGGTGTGTAGCTCTCTCAACCATTCAACGGCTGGGGAAGGTAGAGGTATATCAATAGGGTCTCCGTTTTTGCTGCGTTCTTCCGGCAAATGCCATACCGCACCATCTAAATCAAACTCTTCCCATCGTGCGGCGCATAATTCCATTTTGCGGACGCATAACGCTAACAGTAATTTGAACGTGATTTCGTTCTGGCGACTGAATCCCTTAGCCGTGCGCATGGCTTTGAATAGCTGGATTAACTCATCGCGGGTTAACCAGCGGTCACGGGCAGCTTCTTTCCCTCCGGCGTCTGCCACCTCAAAGGCTGAACAGGGGTTAATCTCTAGCGCGTGCCGTTTGATTCCGTAGTCGAATATGCGGCGCGTCCATCTCAGCACGTCCGTTGCTATGGTCGGCGCTCCACGGTCAACAATACCTTTCAGCATGTCATCGATATGGCGCGGTTTCACGTCCTCTACCTTCATGCTGCCAATGCAGGGGTTTATATCTTTGTCGATACGGCGGCGGAGTATATCGGGGTGCTTCCAGCGCGGGAGGATCTGACGCTCAAAGTATTCAGCGGCAAGCTCTGAAACGCGCATAGCGTTCTTCTCTGCTTCCATCTTCGCCAGTGCTTCGGTTTTGCGCTTCTGCTTCTCTCCTGCAACGTCATAGCCCAGCGCAACGCGAGCCGATAGCTCTTTGGCTGTCTCTCTGGCCTTTGATAGTGATAGCTCGCTATACGAACCAATTAGCATGGCGCGGGACTTCCCTGCGAGTTTATAGCGGAATCTCCATGTGGGGGTTTTGTCGGCTTCACGGTAACGTAGGTATAAACCGTTACCGTCTGCCCGCCCCTCGAATCGCTCTCCGCTCTTAATCCATGCGCGGATCTGCATGTCTGTTAGTTTTGGCATTTTGCGAATATCCAAACTTTGAATAGGGGGTGTACCCAAAGCAATGTACCCAAACCTCATTGGGTACACCTTTGTGTACACCATAATCATGCGCTTTGTTGCGTCTTTATGATAGCCCATGATAACAAAAAAGCCCGCTGGGTTGCGGGCTTGGTGTGATTTATGCGTTGTCCTAAATGTTGCTGATAGCTTACTCGATATTCTGAATCTGCTCGCGCATCTGCTCAATCAACACTTTCAGCTCAATCGCGGAGTTTGTCACTTCGGCATTGATAGACTTCGACGCAAGAGTGTTCGACTCGCGGTTGAATTCCTGCATCATAAAGTCCAGACGACGACCAACGGCTTCTTTTTTCTTCAGAATGTTGTAGGTCTCTTTGACATGCGCTTCCAGGCGGTCCAGTTCTTCGGCAACGTCAATTCGTTGTGCCAGCAGAACCAGCTCCTGCTCCAGACGGTTGTTTTCCAACTGAACCTGAGCATCTTCCAGCTTCGCGACCAGACGCTCACGCTGCCATTGCAGGATTTCCGGCATATGGGCGCGGACTTTGACCACTTCGGCGGTGACGCCTTCCAGACGCTGCTCGATCAATGCTTTCAGTGCCTGACCTTCGGTTTCGCGCGCGACAATAAAGTCGTCCAGCGTACCATCCAGCGCCGCGAGAATTTCAGCGGCAATGGCGTCAAGATCCTGCTCCTGGGCTGCCATCACGCCCGGCCAGCGTAGAATATCAACCGGGTTGATTTCCCCTTCGTCACTCTGCATTTTTACCCAGTTCGCGGCAGTTACCAGCTGTTTAGCCAGTTTTTCGTTGAGGATCAGCTCACCTTGCGCGCTAATATCTGGCTCATAGCGCAGGGTACATTCCACTTTACCGCGCGTCAGGCGAGAACGAATACGCTCGCGAACGACAGGTTCAAGGCTACGGAACTGCTCCGGCAGACGAAAGTAAGTTTCCAGATAACGCTGGTTTACCGAGCGCATTTCCCAGGTTGCGCTCCCCCATTCACCCTTGATTTCACGCCGGGCGTAGGCGGTCATACTGCGGATCATAGACGTTCCTGTTTATAAAAGGAGAGGTGGAAGGATTATAGCCATCGATGCCTTGTCAGGATAGGAATAACCGCCGGAAGTCCGTATAATGCGCAGCCACATTTGTTTCAAGCCGGAGATTTCAATATGCGTCCAGCAGGCCGTAGCAATAATCAGGTGCGTCCCGTTACCCTGACTCGTAACTATACAAAACATGCAGAAGGCTCGGTGCTGGTCGAATTTGGCGATACCAAAGTGTTGTGTACCGCCTCTATTGAAGAAGGCGTGCCGCGCTTCCTGAAAGGTCAGGGCCAGGGCTGGATCACCGCAGAGTACGGCATGCTGCCACGTTCTACCCACACCCGTAACGCTCGTGAAGCGGCGAAAGGTAAGCAGGGTGGACGCACAATGGAAATCCAGCGTCTGATCGCCCGTGCTCTTCGCGCGGCAGTAGATTTGAAAGCGCTGGGTGAGTTCACCATTACGCTGGACTGCGACGTGCTTCAGGCTGATGGTGGCACGCGTACCGCGTCGATTACGGGTGCCTGCGTGGCGCTGGCAGATGCGCTACAGAAGCTGGTGGAAAACGGCAAGCTGAAAACCAACCCGATGAAAGGGATGGTAGCCGCAGTTTCTGTCGGAATTGTGAACGGCGAAGCGGTTTGCGATCTGGAATACGTTGAAGACTCTGCCGCAGAGACCGACATGAACGTAGTGATGACCGAAGACGGGCGCATCATTGAAGTGCAGGGGACGGCAGAAGGCGAGCCGTTCACCCATGAAGAGCTACTCACCTTGTTGGCTCTGGCCCGAGGGGGAATCGAATCCATTGTAGCGACGCAGAAGGCGGCGCTGGCAAACTGATTTTTAAGGCGACTGATGAGTCGCCTTTTTTTTGTCTGTAGAAAAGTAAGATGAGGAGCGAAGGCATGAAACCATATCAGCGCCAGTTTATTGAATTTGCGCTTGGCAAGCAGGTGTTAAAGTTTGGCGAGTTTACGTTGAAGTCCGGGCGCAAAAGCCCCTATTTCTTCAACGCCGGGCTGTTTAATACCGGGCGCGATCTGGCACTGTTAGGCCGTTTTTACGCTGAAGCGTTGGTGGATTCCGGCCTTGAGTTCGATCTGCTGTTTGGCCCTGCTTACAAAGGGATCCCGATTGCCACCACTACCGCCGTGGCGCTGGCGGAGCATCATGACCTTGACCTGCCGTACTGCTTTAACCGCAAAGAGGCAAAAGACCACGGTGAAGGCGGCAATCTGGTTGGTAGCGCGTTACAAGGACGCGTAATGCTGGTAGATGATGTGATCACCGCCGGAACGGCGATTCGCGAATCGATGGAGATTATTCAGGCTAATGGCGCGACGCTTGCTGGCGTGTTGATTTCGCTTGATCGTCAGGAACGGGGGCGCGGCGAGATTTCGGCGATTCAGGAAGTTGAGCGTGATTACAACTGCAAAGTGATCTCTATCATCACCCTGAAAGACCTGATTGCTTACCTGGAAGAGAAGCCGGAAATGGCGGAACATCTGGCGGCGGTTAAGGCCTATCGCGAAGAGTTTGGCGTTTAAAGAAACTCGCCGGATGAAAAGTCATCCGGCGTCATATTACTGCAACTGTGCCGCAATTAGCGGCCAGCGGGCGTCAAAATCATCCGTCGGGCGGTATTTAAATTCGCTGCGGACAAAACGTGACAGCATACCTTCACAGAAGGCCAGGATCTGGCTTGCCAGCAGGGTTTCATCGGTGGTGTAACCTTCACCCTCACGCATTCTCTTTTCACGCAATACCTGACGCAGCTGCGCTTCAATACGCTCGAACAGCTGGTTGATGCGCCCTTGCAGGCGATCCTGTTCAAACATTAGCGCATGACCAGTGAGGATGCGGGTCAGGCCAGGATTACGCTCACCAAAACCGAGAAGCAGCAACACAATCAGACGCAGGCGCGCTGTGGTGTCTTTCTCATCTTTCAGAATCAGGTTGATGCGAGTAATCAGGCTATCTTCGATAAACTCAATCAGGCTATCGAACATGCGGGTCTTACTGGGGAAGTGGCGATACAGTGCCGCTTCGGAAACGCCGACAGAGGCGGCCAGTTTTGCCGTCGTGATACGTTGGCTTCCATCGCTGGATTCCAGCATCAGCGCCAGAGACTGAAGTATTTCCTCGCGACGGTTCCTTTTCGCAGTTTGTTTTTCTGCCATGTTACAAAATACCCCTGAAAATAAGCACCTGCCAGGCGGCACCCACGCTATGACCGCAAACGAAATGTTTGCGGCTATGTTATGACGTTATTCGGATGCGTATGTGTTACTGACGACCAGAGTGACCAAAGCCGCCTTCACCGCGGTCGGTGGCGTCGAAATCTTCCACCAGATTAAATTCAGCCTGTACTACCGGAACAAAAATCATCTGGGCGATGCGTTCGCCAGGTTGAATGGTGAAGCTGTCCTGACCACGGTTCCACACGGAAATCATCAACTGGCCCTGATAGTCGGAATCGATCAATCCTACCAGGTTACCAAGCACGATACCGTGCTTATGTCCCAATCCGGAGCGCGGCAGCATCATTGCCGCCAGTGAAGGATCGGCAATATGAATCGCCAGCCCGGTCGGAACCAGCGTAGTGTCACCCGGAGCCAGTTCTACGGCGTCGTCGAGACAGGCACGCAGGTCAAGTCCGGCAGAGCCAGAGGTGGCATAAGTCGGGAGCGGAAATTCCTTCCCAACGCGCGGGTCCAGAATCTTAACGTCGATTTTTTTCATCATAACGGGTCACGATCTCGTCGAGTAATAGTTGGCCAAGGAGCTCTTTGCGCTCAAGCGGTAAGACTTTATCTCCGTCCTGCCAGAAAAGGTGTAATGCGTTGTTTTCGCTGTTAAATCCTTGAGTTGGCTGGGAAACATCGTTCGCGCAGATCAGATCAAGGTTTTTACGGATACGTTTTTGCCGGGCGTATTCTTCCACATTATTTGTTTCGGCGGCAAATCCAACGACGTAGGGTCGATGGTCTTTTAGTGCGGCAACGCCTGCGACGATATCGGGGTTTTTAACCATTTTTATTGTTAATTCATCACCCTGCGTGGCCTGCTTTTTGATTTTTTCTGGGGCCACGGTAGCTGCGCGATAATCCGCCACGGCGGCGCAGCCGATAAAAATATTTTGCTGCTGTACAGAAGCATTCACGGCGGCTTCCATTTCCAGCGCGGTCATCACATCAACACGTTTAACAAACGGTGGCGTCGGTAGTGAAACCGGACCTGATACCAGCGTGACGTTCGCGCCACGACGGGCAGCGGCAGCGGCGATAGCAAAACCCATCTTGCCGGAGCTGTGATTAGAGATATAACGCACGGGATCGAGCGGTTCACGCGTCGGACCGGCGGTAATCATAATGTTCAGATGTTTCAGGTCGTTGACGGGCGAAAAATGCGCCACCGCCATATCCACAATGGTTAACGGATCGAGCATTCGCCCAGGACCGATATCACCACAAGCCTGACTGCCACTGTCTGGCCCCCAGATGAGCAAACCACGGGAAGCAAGCCCCTCTAAATTATGCTGCGTGGCAGCGGCACGGTACATCTGCTGGTTCATGGCGGGGAGCACGGCTACAGGCGCAGGTGTAGCCAGACAAATCGTCGATACCAGGTCATTCGCCATTCCGGCAGCAACACGGGCAATCAAATCTGCCGTGGCAGGGGCGAGAATCACTAAATCAGCCCATTTACCCAGCTCAATATGGCCCATAGCGGCTTCGGCTGCCGGGTCCAGCAAACTGTCGGAAACGGGATAACCAGAAACCGCCTGCAAGCTAAGTGGGGTGATAAAGGCTTTTGCCGCTTCGGTCATGGCTACGCGGACGTCGGCCCCGCGATCGCGCAAACGACGCACCAGTTCAGGGGTTTTATAGGCAGCAATACCGCCGCTAACGCCGAGAACGATTTTTTTACCGGCCAGGCTCATGATGATTTTTCCTGTTGGGTGACACCAGAAGTTGGCGATTTTATCACAATACTTTTGTTGTCGTGCCTTCACCTGAGAATCACTTTGCGAGGCGCTTTCCAGGATTGAAAACTGGCCGTCGATTTAACGGAACGGCTATGACAGGATGCGAGCACCACAAAGGAGGTGAAGGTGAAAAACAATTCACAGCTGTTGATGCCGCGCGAAAAAATGCTGAAGTTTGGTATTAGCGCCTTAACGGATGTCGAGCTGCTGGCGCTATTTCTGCGTACCGGAACGCGCGGTAAAGATGTATTAACCCTGGCAAAAGAGATGCTGGAGAATTTCGGCTCTCTTTATGGCTTGTTAACCTCTGAATATGAACAATTTAGTGGCGTTCATGGAATTGGCGTGGCGAAATTTGCCCAGTTAAAGGGGATTGCTGAACTGGCGCGGCGTTACTACAACGTGCGGATGCGTGAAGAAAGCCCTTTACTCAGCCCGGAGATGACGCGGGAATTTTTACAAAGCCAGCTTACGGGTGAGGAGCGGGAGATCTTTATGGTGATCTTTCTCGACTCACAACACCGGGTTATAACGCATAGCCGTCTTTTTTCCGGCACGCTAAACCATGTTGAAGTCCATCCTCGGGAAATTATCCGCGAAGCGATAAAAATAAACGCCTCGGCGCTGATCCTTGCACATAATCACCCTTCGGGTTGTGCTGAACCCAGTAAAGCGGATAAACTCATTACTGAACGGATAATAAAGAGTTGTCAGTTCATGGATTTACGCGTGCTCGACCATATCGTGATTGGGCGTGGAGAGTATGTTTCTTTTGCCGAACGCGGCTGGATTTAACCCGCTATGCGCGATCCTTCGGGATCTTTGTCTGTTCGGGACTTGAGCACATCGCTGAGTCAGCGTATACTACGCCACCTTTGAGAATCTCGGGTTTGGCATTTGGGCCTGGCAATCGAGAGTTCACATAGAACTGCGATGACTGGGCTGTAAAGCCTGACGAGGCGCCAATACCCCATACGAAGCTCGAGCTAATTTGATTTTTGGAGAATAGACATGTCCCGAGTCTGCCAAGTTACTGGCAAGCGTCCGGTGACCGGTAACAACCGTTCCCACGCACTGAACGCGACTAAACGCCGTTTCCTGCCGAACCTGCACTCTCACCGTTTCTGGGTTGAGAGCGAGAAGCGTTTTGTCACCCTGCGCGTATCTGCTAAAGGTATGCGTGTAATCGATAAAAAAGGCATCGATACAGTTCTGGCTGAACTGCGTGCCCGTAGCGAAAAGTACTAAGTACTTAGAGGAAATAAATCATGGCTAAAGGTATTCGTGAGAAAATCAAGCTGGTTTCTTCTGCTGGTACTGGTCACTTCTATACCACTACGAAGAACAAACGTACTAAGCCGGAAAAACTGGAACTGAAAAAATTCGATCCAGTTGTTCGCCAGCACGTGATCTACAAAGAAGCGAAAATCAAATAATTCTCGCTTTGATGTAACAAAAAACCTCGCTCCGGCGGGGTTTTTTGTTATCTGCTTGCCCCCATATTGACTGCATCTGTTCATTCCTGGAGATGCTATGCCTGAATTACCCGAAGTTGAAACCAGCCGCCGCGGCATAGAACCGCATCTCGTTGGTGCAACCATTCTTCATGCAGTGGTGCGCAACGGACGCTTGCGCTGGCCGGTTTCAGAAGAGATCTACCGTTTAAGCGACCAACCAGTGCTTAGCGTGCAGCGGCGGGCTAAATATCTGCTGCTGGAGCTGCCTGAGGGCTGGATTATCATTCATTTAGGGATGTCTGGCAGCCTGCGCATCCTTCCAGAAGAACTTCCCCCTGAAAAGCATGACCATGTGGATTTGGTGATGAGCAACGGCAAAGTGCTGCGCTACACCGATCCGCGCCGCTTTGGTGCCTGGCTGTGGACCAAAGAGCTGGAAGGGCATAATGTGCTGGCCCATCTTGGACCGGAGCCGCTTAGCGACGATTTCAATGGTGAGTATCTGCATCAGAAGTGCGCGAAGAAAAAAACGGCGATTAAACCGTGGCTGATGGATAACAAGCTGGTGGTAGGGGTAGGGAATATCTATGCCAGCGAATCACTGTTTGCGGCGGGGATCCATCCGGATCGGCTGGCGTCATCACTGTCGCTGGCAGAGTGTGAATTGTTAGCTCGGGTGATTAAAGCGGTGTTGCTGCGTTCGATTGAGCAGGGTGGTACAACGCTGAAAGATTTTCTGCAAAGTGATGGTAAACCGGGCTATTTCGCTCAGGAATTGCAGGTTTACGGGCGAAAAGGTGAGCCGTGTCGGGTGTGCGGTACGCCGATTGTGGCGACTAAACATGCGCAGCGGGCAACGTTTTATTGTCGGCAGTGCCAGAAGTAATTCATGCGCGCCGGATCGCATACCATCCGGCATAAACGCTACGCTAACTTCGCCATCAGCGCCTGATGGACATTCTCCGGCAGGAAATGGGTGACATCGCCCTGATGGCGCGCCACCTCTTTCACCAACGATGAAGAGATAAACGACCACTCTTTCGACGGCATCAGAAACACACTTTCCAGTTCCGGCATTAAGTGGCGATTCATATGCGCCAGCTGCATTTCATATTCAAAATCCGCCACCGCACGCAGGCCACGAATCAGCACCGTAGCGTGTTGATTACGGGCGAAGTTCGCCATCAAATCACTAAACCCAACTACTTCCACGTTCCCCAGATGCGCGGTTGCCTGCTGTGCCAGCGCCACACGCTCTTCCAGGGTAAACATCGGTTTTTTACTGGGGCTGGCGGCAATCGCCAGAATAACGTGATCGAACATTTGCGTGGCGCGCGTCACGATATCGATATGACCATTGGTAATGGGATCGAAAGTACCCGGATAAATCGCCCGTTTTTGCATAACAACCTCAATGCGTTTTCGGTGGCAGGTAAGGTTCCAGCAGTTGAAGCAGGCGCTGTAGCGCGCCCTGGTTTTGATACAGTACTTCAACGGCATGACGGCCATAGAAACTACGGTAATCGGCGTCGGTGAGTAAAGAGGAAACCTCTTTTGCAAGCGTAGTGGCATCGGTAACGGTAATCAGCCCGCTTGCCTGCTCCAGCCGCGCGCAAATGTCTTTAAAATTAAAAGTATGCGGCCCCATCAATACCGGAATAGCGTGTGCGGCAGCTTCCAGCGGATTATGCCCACCACGTTCAACCAGTGAACCGCCAACAAAGGCGAGATCGGCAATGCCGTACAGTAACATCAACTCGCCCATCGTATCGCCAACCACAACCTGCGTGCTGGTGGAGGGGACTTCCCCTGAAGAGCGTGTGATATAGCTTAGTCCAGCCTGGCGGACAAGGTTAATCGCATCCGGGAAGCGTTCTGGATGACGGGGTACCAGGATGAGCAATAAATTCGGGAATTGCTGTAACAATACCTGATGTGCGGCGATCACCACACTCTCTTCACCTTCGTGAGTGCTGGTGGCAATCCATACCGGGCGGTGTGGTGCCCACTGGCGGCGCAGCGTCACGGCTTTAGCAGCCAACTGCGGCGTTACAGAAATATCGAATTTCAGGCTACCGGTAACGGTTACCTGGTTATTTTTTGCGCCCAGCGCCACAAAACGTGCACCATCTTCTTCATTTTGGGCGGCAATCAGCGTAATACGACGCAGCAAGCGACGGACGAATTTACCCAGTTTGGCATAACCTGCGGCCGAGCGGGCAGAGAGTCGCGCGTTCGCGATCACCAGCGGAATTTTACGTTTATGTAGCGCCGCAATCAGGTTAGGCCATAGTTCGGTTTCCATAATCAACACCAGTTTAGGGTCGACTTTATTCAGGAAACGATTAAGTGCATCGGGCAGGTCATACGGCAGATAAACGTGCTGAACATCCTTCCCGAAAGCCGATTGTACGCGCTCCGAACCGGTTGGCGTCATGGTTGTAACGGTAATCGGTAAATCAGGATAACGATGACGCAGCGCGCGCACCAACGGGATCGCCGCCAGAGTTTCACCGACGGAGACGGAGTGCAGCATAATGCCGCCTGGTTTTAGCGGATGGCGGTAAAAACCGTAACGTTCACCCCAGCGTTTTCGATAGGCCGGAGCCTTACGTCCGCGCACCCAGAGCCGTATCCAGATCAGCGGCTGAATAAGGTAGAGAAGGGCGGTGTAAAGCAATTCGAGCATAGTAAATAGCTGACTTATGGATGTGCTGGGGATTCTATGTATTTAGCTGTGGCTTTACCATTACTTTTCCCGTTTTTGACTTAAATAGCAATTTACCCGCCAATTCTTGCTGAACATCTATACTTTTTTTGTATTTTTATGCGATTCATTGATTTCTGCTGTACGTGCAGGAAGGAATCGCAGAGCAACAGTGAAAGAATATGGTTGCTAATGATTTTATTTGATTGATTTCTTTATTGAAAATCAACAATGTGCTTAAAAATCATTCGGGTCGGATTGCCGCGAAAGAAGTGATACACTAGCGCGTCAATATCAGTGCGGTATCAGTATTCAGGTAGCTGTTGAGCCTGGGGCGGTAGCGTGCTTTTTCTGCTTCACCTTAATCGGATAATCTCAACAAAAAGAGTTACTTGTGGATAAGCTATTTCGAAGAATTTTGCTCATTAAGATGCGTTTTCATGGGGATATGTTATTAACTACTCCCGTCATTAGTTCGCTGAAAAAAAATTACCCTGACGCAAAAATCGATGTGCTGCTTTATCAGGACACCATCCCGATCCTGTCTGAAAATCCAGAGATTAACGCGCTCTACGGCATAAAAAATAAAAAAGCAAAAGCCTCAGAAAAAATTGCCAACTTTTTTCATCTCATCAAGGTATTACGTGCCAATAAGTATGACCTTATCGTCAATCTCACCGATCAATGGATGGTTGCTATACTGGTTCGCTTATTAAATGCCCGTGTGAAAATTTCCCAGGATTATCATCATCGGCAGTCTGCTTTTTGGCGTAAAAGTTTCACCCATTTGGTGCCGTTGCAGGGTGGAAATGTGGTGGAAAGTAACTTATCCGTGCTGACCCCATTGCGAGTTGATTCGTTGGTGAAGCAGACAACCATGAGTTACCCGCCTGCAAGCTGGAAACGTATGCGTCGCGAACTTGATCATGCTGGTGTTGGACAAAATTATGTGGTTATCCAACCTACGGCGCGGCAAATCTTCAAATGCTGGGACAACGCCAAGTTTTCCGCTGTGATTGATGCCTTACATGCTCGTGGTTATGAAGTTGTTCTGACGTCCGGCCCAGATAAAGACGATCTGGCCTGCGTCAATGAAATTGCGCAGGGATGCCAGACGCCACCAGTAACGGCGCTGGCTGGAAAGGTGACCTTCCCGGAACTTGGTGCGTTAATCGATCATGCGCAGCTGTTTATTGGCGTTGATTCCGCACCGGCGCATATTGCCGCTGCAGTTAATACGCCGCTGATATCGCTGTTTGGTGCGACAGACCATATTTTCTGGCGTCCCTGGTCAAATAACATGATTCAATTCTGGGCGGGAGATTACCGGGAAATGCCAACGCGCGATCAGCGTGACCGAAATGAGATGTATCTTTCGGTTATTCCGGCGGCAGATGTCATTGCTGCTGTCGATAAATTACTGCCCTCCTCCACGACAGGTACGTCGTTATGATCGTTGCTTTTTGTTTATATAAATATTTTCCCTTTGGCGGTTTGCAGCGCGATTTTATGCGTATTGCTCAGACAGTCGCCGCCCGAGGTCATCATGTTCGGGTTTATACCCAGTCGTGGGAAGGCGAATACCCTGATGTATTTGAACTGATCAAAGTGCCGGTTAAATCGCATACCAATCACGGGCGCAATGCGGAGTATTTTGCCTGGGTGCAAAAACATTTACGCGAACATCCCGTCGATAAAGTCGTTGGATTCAACAAAATGCCGGGGCTGGACGTTTATTATGCCGCTGATGTTTGTTATGCCGAGAAAGTCGCGCAGGAAAAAGGCTTTTTCTATCACCTGACGTCACGTTATCGCCATTATGCCGCCTTTGAGCGGGCAACCTTCGAACAGGGCAAGCCGACACAGCTGCTGATGCTGACAGATAAGCAAATCGCCGATTTCCAGAAACATTATCAGACTGAAGCGGAGCGTTTTCATATTCTGCCACCGGGGATTTATCCTGATCGTAAATATAGCCAGCAGCCAGCTAATAGCCGTGAAATCTTCCGTAAGAAGAATGGAATAACCGAACAACAATATTTATTGTTGCAGGTCGGTTCAGACTTCACGCGTAAAGGTGTCGATCGTTCCATTGAAGCACTTGCTTCGTTACCGGATTCGCTGCGCCACAACACATTGCTATATGTTGTTGGACAGGATAAACCGCGAAAATTTGAGGCGCTGGCAGAAAAACGCGGCGTGCGCAGTAATGTTCACTTCTTCTCGGGGCGCAACGATGTCTCGGAATTAATGGCGGCGGCGGATTTATTACTGCATCCTGCCTACCAGGAAGCAGCGGGAATTGTGCTACTGGAAGCGATTACTGCAGGATTACCGGTACTAACAACAGCCGTTTGTGGCTATGCGCATTATATTGTCGACGCCAATTGCGGCGAGGCTATTGCTGAGCCATTCCGCCAGGAAACATTGAATGAGATTTTACGCAAAGCGTTAACGCAATCTTCATTGCGCCAGGCCTGGGCGGAAAATGCGCGACATTATGCTGATACACAAGATTTATACAGTCTGCCAGAGAAAGCGGCGGATATCATAACGGGTGGTCTGGATGGTTGAACTTAAAGAGCCGTTTGCCACGTTATGGCGCGGTAAAGATCCTTTTGAGGAAGTTAAAACCTTGCAGGGTGAGGTTTTTCGTGAACTGGAAACTCGCCGCACTCTGCGATTTGAAATGGCGGGCAAAAGCTATTTTCTCAAATGGCATCGCGGCACGACCCTGAAAGAGATAATCAAAAATTTACTCTCATTGCGGATGCCAGTATTAGGCGCAGACCGCGAATGGAGTGCGATTCATCGACTGCGGGATGTCGGCGTTGATACTATGTATGGGGTGGCATTTGGCGAAAAAGGTATTAATCCGCTGAGCAGAACCTCGTTTATTATTACCGAAGATCTGACCCCAACCATCAGTCTGGAAGATTACTGTGCTGACTGGGCGACCAACCCACCAGATGTTCGCGTAAAGCGTATGCTTATTAAGCGTGTCGCGACGATGGTGCGCGATATGCATGCTGCGGGCATTAACCACCGTGACTGTTATATCTGTCATTTCCTGCTGCACTTGCCTTTTTCCGGTAAGGAAGAGGAGTTAAAAATTTCGGTAATTGACCTACACCGGGCGCAGCTTCGCACGCGCGTTCCACGTCGTTGGCGCGATAAAGATCTTATAGGGCTTTATTTTTCTTCAATGAATATTGGCCTGACTCAGCGGGATATCTGGCGGTTTATGAAAGTGTATTTTGCCACCCCGCTTAAAGACATTCTCAAGCAGGAACAAGGACTGCTGTCGCAAGCAGAAGCAAAAGCCACAAAAATCAGGGAAAGAACGATTCGAAAATCGTTGTAATTTCCGGAGAGAAATATGAGTGCCCACTATTTTAATCCACAAGAGATGATCAATAAGACAATCATCTTCGATGAAAGGCCAGCGGCGTCAGTGGCATCATCATTCCATGTTGCTTATGGCATTGATAAAAACTTTCTTTTTGGTTGTGGTGTTTCAATCACGTCAGTTTTGTTACATAACAACGACGTGAGTTTTGTTTTCCACGTTTTTATTGATGATATCCCTGAAGCCGATATCCAGCGTTTAGCCCAATTGGCGAAAAGCTATCGTACCTGTATCCAGATCCATCTAGTAAATTGTGAACGGCTTAAGGCATTACCGACGACCAAAAATTGGTCTATTGCCATGTATTTCCGTTTTGTAATTGCAGATTACTTTATTGATCAACAAGATAAGATCCTTTACCTGGATGCTGATATCGCCTGTCAGGGAAACTTAAAGCCGCTGATAACAATGGATCTTGCCAATAACGTTGCTGCTGTTGTTACTGAACGCGATGCTAACTGGTGGTCGTTACGGGGTCAAAGTCTGCAGTGTAATGAACTTGAAAAGGGCTACTTTAATTCAGGTGTCCTGTTAATTAATACACTAGCGTGGGCGCAGGAGTCCGTTTCTGCTAAAGCGATGTCGATGCTTGCTGATAAAGCCATCGTTTCCCGTTTCACCTATATGGATCAAGATATCCTTAATCTTATCCTGTTAGGGAAAGTTAAATTCATTGATGCTAAATACAATACGCAATTTAGTTTAAATTATGAATTAAAAAAATCATTTGTTTGTCCAATTAATGATGAAACCGTATTAATTCATTATGTCGGCCCGACAAAACCCTGGCATTACTGGGCCGGTTATCCAAGTGCGCAACCTTTTATCAAAGCCAAAGAAGCATCGCCCTGGAAAAATGAACCGTTAATGCGGCCAGTTAACTCAAACTATGCTCGTTATTGCGCCAAGCATAATTTTAAACAAAATAAACCAATTAACGGGATAATGAATTATATTTATTATTTTTATTTAAAGATAATAAAATGAAATTGAGAAAAGTTAAATGAATGAATTTATAAAAGAACGGTTTTCGTATTTAGCAGATAATAAAAAAGAAAACGCCCCAGAGCTAAATGTTTCCTACGGTATCGATAAGAATTTTTTGTATGGTGCTGGCGTTTCAATTTCTTCCGTTTTGATTAATAATTCAGATATTAATTTTGTCTTTCATGTTTTCACTGATTATGTGGATGATGATTATTTAAAGTCATTTAATGAAACAGCAAAACAATTTAATACCTCAATTATTGTATATTTAATTGACCCCAAATACTTTGCTGATCTGCCGACGTCACAGTTTTGGTCATACGCGACATACTTCAGGGTATTGTCTTTTGAATATCTGAGTGAAAGTATTTCCACACTGCTGTATCTGGATGCCGATGTTGTTTGTAAAGGAAGCCTGAAACCTCTCACAGAAATTATATTTAAAGATGAGTTTGCTGCGGTCATTCCTGACAATGATAGTACTCAGGCGGCATGTGCAAAACGCCTCAACATTCCCGAAATGAATGGACGTTATTTCAATGCAGGCGTTATCTATGTCAATCTTAAAAAATGGCATGAAGCAAATTTGACACCGTATTTACTCAAACTTTTACGAGGGGAAACTAAATATGGCTCTCTTAAATATTTAGATCAGGATGCGTTGAATATCGCATTTAATATGAATAATATCTACCTTGCGAAGGATTTTGATACTATTTATACCCTGAAAAACGAACTTTATGATCGTAGTCATCGAAAGTATCAGCAAACCATTACCGATAAAACAGTGTTGATTCACTATACAGGGATAACTAAACCATGGCATAGCTGGGCTGGATATCCGTCTGCATCATACTTTAATATCGCGCGTGAACAATCTCCCTGGAAGAAATATCCTCTTAAAGAGGCGCGGACTGTTGCAGAAATGCAGAAACAATATAAGCATCTGTTTGCCCATGGTGAGTATATAAAAGGCATAACTTCATTAATTAAGTACAAGCTTAAGAAATAAATTACTCTTATGATTACAAGTATACGTTATCGCGGCTTCTCATTTTATTACAAAGATAATGATAATAAATATAAAGAAATCTTTGATGAAATACTGGCCTATAATTTTAAAACAGTAAAAGTATTATGTAATATTGATGATACCAAAGTATCGTTGATTGATACGAAATATGGTCGCTATGTTTTTAAAGTCTTTGCTCCGAAAACGAAAAGGAATGAACGTTTTTTAAAATCTTTTGTAAAAGGTGACTACTATCAGAATTTGATCGTTGAAACCGATCGTGTCAGAAGTGCAGGTCTTACTTTTCCTAATGATTTTTATTTTCTGGCTGAGCGTAAAATTTTCAACTATGCCAGTGTTTTTATCATGCTTATCGAGTATGTCGAGGGCGTAGAGCTCAATGATATGCCGATTATTCCAGAAAATGTTAAAGCAGAAATTAAGGCTTCGATGGAAAAATTGCATGCCTTAAATATGCTATCGGGCGACCCACACCGGGGTAACTTTATCGTTAGTAAAGATGGTGTCAGGATAATTGACCTATCCGGTAAAAGCTGTACGGCAGAGCGTAAAGCTCGTGATCGTCTGGCCATGGAACGTCACCTGGGTATTGCCAACGAAATAAAAGATTATGGCTACTATTCAGTAATCTACAGAACCAAACTACGCAAATTTATTAAAAAATTAAAAGGCAAAGCGTAAACCACACAGTCAAAACGGAACCAACATGGATTTATTAGCAGAGAGTATTACTGAAGTCGCTGTCTCTGGGGAAATTGCTAACACCGATCGTGTGTTAAATATCGCTTACGGTATTGACCGTAACTTTTTATTTGGTGCGGCAGTATCTATGCAATCAGTTGTTATGCATAACCCGGACCTTGCGGTTAAGTTTCATCTCTTTACCGACTACATTGATGAAGATTATCTACAACGTGTTAATGCTTTTACCAGCAAAAATGCTAACGTTGAAGTAATAATTTATAAAGTCTCCAATGCCTTTATTGATATCTTCCCCAGCCTGAAACAGTGGTCTTATGCAACATTCTTCCGTTTAGTTGCGTTCCAGTATTTGAGTGAAACTATTGAAAATCTGTTATATATCGATGCTGATGTCATCTGTAAAGGCTCATTAGCTGGATTGCTTGATATTAATTTTGATGAGGATAAGTTCGCAGCTGTTATTAAAGATGTGCCTTTTATGCAGGAAAAACCAGCGAAGCGTCTGGCTATAGAGGGACTTCCAGGGAATTATTTCAACGCCGGTGTAGTATATCTGCAGCTTGAAGCATGGGCGAAAAATGATTTTATGAATAAAGCCATTGCTATGCTGGCAAGTGACCCGCAGCACACGAAGTATAAATGCCTTGATCAGGATATTTTAAATATTCTGTTCTTTGGTCATTGTAATTTTATTAGCGGCGATTATGATTGCTTTTATGGCATTGACTATGAGTTAAAAAATAAAAGCGATGAAGATTATAAAAAGACCATTACCGATGATACTAAGCTGATTCATTATGTTGGCGTAACGAAGCCCTGGAACGACTGGACGAATTATCCCTGCCAGAAGTATTTTAATGAGGCTTATCAGGCTTCTTGCTGGAATGATGTGGCGTTTATTCCAGCCACGAATGAAAAGCAGTATCAAGTGAAATATCAACATGCAAAGAAAAATGGTGATACGTTTAACGCTTTTATTTACTTCATTAAATTTAAATTAAATAAGTATAAAAGAAAACTATTTGGATAATAATAAAAATCATGGATGTCTGAGTTACAATAATAATTAAGGATGAGTACTATCATATTTTATTAGTTCAGGCAAGAGAACACGATGAGCAATGATTACCCTTTAGTATCTATAATAATACCGACGTATAATTCATCTGATTACATTACTGAAACTCTAACGAAATTAGAAAAACAAACTTACCCAAATTTTGAAATTGTTATTGTTAATGATGGTTCTAAAGATAACACATCAAACGTTTTGAGAGAGTATGGGTTAACCCACTCTCGATTAATTATTGTCAATAAAGAAAATGGCGGTGTTTCGTCTGCCAGGAATACAGGTATCCGCAAGGCGCAAGGACAGTTTATATGTTTTATGGATGATGATGATGAGATAGATCCTAACTATCTGCTGAAGATGTATACCAGACAACATGAGACGGGAGGGGATGCGATTTATTGTGGGCTTTATGGCCATTATATAAAAGATGGTGTTACTTACTCACCTATAAATACAGAGTTTAATGAAGGATCTTTACTTTTCGACTTTTTTTATAAAAAGGTTAGATTCCATATAGGGTGCTTGTTTATAAGAAAACAACTTCTGGAAGAGAATAATCTTTTTTTTGATGAAGATTTACGACTAGGAGAAGATCTTGATTTTATCTATCGACTGCTAATTACATGCGATATGTATGCGGTTCCATATTATATGTATAAGCATAACTATAGAGAAAATTCCTTAATGAACTCATGTAGAACCATCACTCATTATCGACATGAGTCATTTGCGCACGAAAGAATCTACTCTTCTGTGATGCAGTTATACAAAGGTAACCGGAAAGAAGAAATTCATACATTATTGAGTCAAAATAGAGCTTATCATAAAACTCGTTATTTATGGAATGTTCTACTTAATGGTGATTTTAAACTATTGAATCAATTAGTTGAAAGCAATGAAAAAGAATTAAGATATTGTAATCTTCCTGGCAAGAGAGATAAGAGACGAGCAAAAATATTAGCATCAAAAAATTATATTCTCTGGAGGATGGTAAGACTGGTAAATAGAAAAAAGAATAAACGTTAGATCTTGCATTAAATAACCCATCCTCGTAGCATAGGTTGAAATTATATGTCGTTTTGTTGGAATGAAATTAATTCTGGTATAAAGTCTTTAATTCTTATATTATGTATTTTTTCTTTAATGACTTTGTCTTTATGGGATGATGTTGCAACAAAGTTTCTTCATGCAGCTGGAATTATATCTGCATTGTATTTTCTTGCGACACCAAAAAAAACAATAACTAATAATCCTACTTTGTTAATTTTCATCTCATTATGTCTTTTGGGTATCGTAAATATCATCTGGTATTCACATTATAAAGTTTCAGGCTCTGTTTATACCAATGCATATCGTGGCCCAATGGAAACTGGAAAAATTGCCTTGTGTAGCGCTTTTATTTTCTTAGTTCTTTTTGCTAAAAATGAGATGAGAACAAAAATAAAATTTGGGAAACTAATTCTGTTCGCATCCCTGGCAACGCAGTTACTTTTTTTTGCGCATGCCATGTGGCAACATTTCTATTTAAACGTCGACCGTGTTGCATTATCAGCTTCCCACGCTACAACAGCAGGCTACATCATCCTTTTTCCTTCTTTACTGGCATCAATTCTCATTTTAAAATCCGACTTTAGACATAAAACAACATTATATACAATTAACTTCATGCTTAGCTTATGTGCTGTCATAGTAACTGAGACGCGTGCAGCCATATTAGTGTTTCCATTCTTTGCGTTAATATTAATCGTAATGGATAGTTATATTAATAAGCGAATTAATTATAAGTTATATTGTTTTATTGCGATTGCATTATTAGCAGGTGTATTTTCTTTTAAAGATACATTGCTTATGAGAATGAATGACTTAAATAACGATTTAGTTAATTATTCGCATGATAACACCAGAACTTCAGTCGGTGCCCGTCTGGCAATGTATGAAGTTGGCTTAAAAACATATTCTCCAATAGGACAATCACTGGAAAAACGTGCAGAAAAAATACATGAGCTAGAAGAAAAAGAGCCTAGATTGAGTGGCGCTTTACCTTTTGTAGATTCTCATTTGCATAACGATCTCATAGATACGTTATCAACGCGTGGTATTCCTGGAGTTGTATTAACAATTTTAGCATTTTCAGCAATACTCATATATGCCTTAAGAACTGCTAAAGAACCTTATATTTTAATCTTGCTTTTTTCACTACTGGTAGTAGGCCTAAGTGATGTAATACTCTTTTCTAAACCGGTTCCGACTGCTGTGTTTGTCACCATAATATTGCTTTGTGCTTATTTTAAAGCACAATCAGACCAATATTTATTAGATAAGTAATGAATATATGAAATAAAATCAGCAAGGAGGCTGATTTTATTTCAAAATTATCTATTAAGGGGTTGTAATTTAAATCATAGCAGCGTTTTCAGCGTTTTCTTCAATGAATCGCTTAACAGCATTTGCTGTCAATTGAGACAACTCATTCCCCGGAGCCCTACAAACCATTTGATTCTTCCCATACCCACCAATTAATCCCGGATCGGTTGGTCCATAAACCGTGATATTGGGTCTATCCAGTGCCGCCGTTAAATGGCTTAACCCCGTATCCACCGACACTACAAATTTAGCCCCGGCCAGCACGCGGGCAACGCCTTCCAGACTCATCTTCGGCAATACTTCAACATAATCAAATCCTTCCGCCAGTCGTTTCGCCCGTTCTTCCTCATGCGGCGCGCCCCACGGAAGTTTAATCCGTATTCCTGAATCAGCCAGTAAACCAATCAATTCTCGCCAGTGTTCTTCCGGCCAGTGTTTATCATCACGGGTCGTCGCATGAAGAAATACGGCATATTCGCCAGCATCTGTAGGCAGGTTCGTCAGAAAATGCTGTGCGATAGCATAATCGCCCTGGGTTTGCGGTTTGCTATAGCCCAAACTTTTGGCAAACAGTTCGCGGGTGCGTTCTACGGCGTGCTGCTGTTTTGCAATATGATGCTTACAATTGTAAAACAGGCTGGCTAAAGGTTCGCGAGCGGTTTGCCAGTCCAATCCATGCTTTACGCCATGCGCCAGACGTGTCACCAGTGCCGCGCTTTTTACCAGCCCCTGAGCGTCGATAACTGCGTCATAGTTCTCTGCTTGTAGCGCTTCACGAAACGCTTTGCGTTCAGCTTTTATGGGGGCCGAGAACCAGGCTTTACGCCAGCGACGTATTGCCACAGGAATAACTCGCTCAACGGCAGCGTGCCAGGAAGGAATCTGTGCGAACCCTTCTTCCACCACCCAGTCAAACTTAATCCCTGGGATTGCCTGCTGGGCATCAGTGAGTGCGGGCAACGTATGGAGAACATCGCCCATCGACGATGTTTTAACGATCAAAACCCGCATCCGTCAGGCTTCCTCTTGTAACAATAGCGTGTTGAGTTCTTCCAGTACGCGCTGGGGAGTAATGTCGATCAAGCTCTGGTGATAACCCTCCGCAGCGTCACCTTTACGCACTTTGTGATAGCCGGTAATCAGACGGATCACGCGCGCTTTATGGGATAGCGGCGGTGTGAAGTCCGGGCTACTTGGACCATACAGGGCAACCAGCGGACGATTGAGCGCCGCCGCAACGTGCATCAGGCCAGAATCGTTAGTGACAATGGCTTTACAGGCTGCAATCAGGATAACCGCTTGATCAAGCTGTGTTTCCCCCGCCAGGTTCCGACACCATGCCTGCTGCTCGGTATTCAAAGCGGCAAGAATCTCATTGCCCGCTTCATGATCTTTCGCAGAGCCAAACAGAACCACCTGATAACCTTCATCAATCAGCTGCTTTGCCAGTTCCGCATAGTGGTAGTGTGGCCAGCGTTTTGCCGGACCAAACTCCGCACCCGGGCAAAAGCCAATCATCGGACGTTCTGATGAAAGCGAAAATTGATTACAGGTATATGATTTTTCACCTTCGCTCACCTGCAACTGCGGCCATAACAATGGCTGCGGCAGATCTTGTGCGGTACGCATAATGCCTTTGTCATAGGCCAGCGCGACATAGCGTTCCACCATTAGCGGCCAGGCTTCTTTATCGAGCACGCGTACATCGTTGAGTAAACCGTAGCGCATCTCGCCGCGCCAGCCGGTGCGATGAGGAATACCCGCGAAGAAAGGCACTAATGCAGATTTGAAGGAGTTGGGTAAGACGTAGGCGCGGTCGTAGCGCTTTTCACGCAGGCTATGACCCAGTTTGCGGCGTTCGCCGATTTCCAGCGCTCCGTGACCGAGAGGCATAGGGATAGCTTCGTTAACTTCCGGCATCCGCGATAATAATGGACGGCACCATGCCGGTGCCATCACATCGATTATCGCCTGGGGATAGCGCGCCTGGAGCGTGCGATAGAGACTTTGCGACATCATCATGTCGCCAACCCAAGACGGGCCGATCACCAGTATTTTCATGCAGAGCTCTTATGCGTCGCGATTCAGCCAGGCCATGTATTCCGTTACACCTTCAGCAACGGTTTTGAACGGTTTGTCGTAACCCGCCGCGCGCAGATTTGTCAGATCTGCTGAGTGAACGCCTGGTAGCGGCCTTTCAGCTTATCCGGGAACGGAATGTATTCGATCTGGCCTTTCTTGTGATAAGCCAGAGTAGCATCTGCTACGGCCTGGAAGGATTCCGCACGACCAGTACCGAGGTTGAAGATACCGGAAACGCCATTTTCCAGGAACCACAGGTTTACATCTGCCACGTCGCCCACATAGACGAAGTCACGTTTGAAGTTCTCGCTACCTTCAAACAGCTTCGGTGATTCACCGTTGTTAAGCTGAGTGTTGAGATGGAAAGCGACGCTCGCCATGCTGCCTTTATGGCCTTCACGCGGTCCATAAACGTTGAAATAGCGGAAGCCAACAATCTGCGAGTTCGCTTCAGGCAGGATTTGGCGAACATATTCATCAAACAGGAATTTTGAGTAACCGTAGACGTTCAACGGTTTTTCGTACTCGCGGGATTCAATAAAGTCGGAGGTGCGTCCGCCGTAGGTGGCTGCGGAAGAAGCGTACAGGAACGGGATTTCGCGCTCCAGGCAGTAGTGCAGCAGCTCCTTGGAGTATTGATAGTTGTTATCCATCATATACTTGCCGTCCCACTCGGTGGTGGAAGAGCATGCGCCTTCGTGGAAAATCGCTTCGACATCGCCGAACTCTTCGCCAGCCATAATCTGGATCAGGAAGTCTTCCTTATCCATATAGTCCGCGATATCCAGATCCACCAGGTTCACAAACTTGGTGCCGTCTTTCAGGTTGTCCACCACCAGAATATCGGTGATGCCTTTATCATTCAGGGCCTTAACGATGTTGCTGCCGATAAAGCCCGCGCCGCCGGTAACGATGATCATAACTGTAACCTTCGAATTATGGAGTCAGAGACAATCTCAGACACGAATACTTCTATCATATCACTATACGGCGTTGGCTTCAGCCATTCGCCAAAAGTGAGATTGATGGACGTTATTTATCCTGAATTTTGCAGAAGTGTTAACGCGTCATCTCGTCGCGACGTATAAGTTTGGGTAATATGTGCTGGAATTTGCCCTGTCTGGAGAATCGCAATGCGTGGAGAATTTTATCAGCAGTTAACCAACGATCTGGAAACCGCACGGGCGGAAGGGTTGTTTAAAGAAGAGCGCATTATTACGTCTGCGCAGCAAGCAGATATCACTGTGGCTGATGGAAGCCACGTCATTAACTTTTGTGCCAACAACTATCTCGGGCTGGCGAATCATCCGGATCTGATTGCGGCAGCAAAGGCGGGAATGGATTCTCACGGTTTCGGCATGGCTTCGGTGCGTTTTATTTGCGGCACTCAGGACAGCCATAAAGAGCTTGAACAAAAACTGGCGGCATTCCTGGGGATGGAAGATGCGATTCTCTACTCTTCCTGCTTTGATGCTAACGGTGGACTGTTTGAAACGCTGCTGGGTGCGGAAGACGCCATTATCTCCGACGCACTGAACCACGCGTCTATTATTGATGGTGTGCGTCTGTGCAAAGCTAAACGCTATCGCTATGCCAACAACGATATGCAGGAGCTGGAAGCACGTCTGAAAGAAGCGCGTGAAGCCGGTGCGCGTCATGTGCTGATTGCCACCGATGGTGTGTTCTCAATGGACGGCGTGATTGCCAACCTGAAAGGCGTTTGCGATCTGGCAGATAAATACGATGCCTTGGTGATGGTGGATGACTCCCACGCGGTCGGTTTTGTCGGTGAAAATGGTCGTGGTTCCCATGAATACTGCGATGTGATGGGCCGGGTCGATATTATCACCGGTACGCTTGGTAAAGCGCTGGGCGGGGCTTCTGGTGGTTATACCGCGGCGCGCAAAGAGGTGGTTGAGTGGCTGCGCCAGCGTTCTCGTCCGTACCTGTTCTCCAACTCGCTGGCACCGGCCATTGTTGCCGCGTCCATCAAAGTACTGGAGATGGTCGAAGCGGGCAGCGAACTGCGTGACCGTCTGTGGGCGAACGCGCGTCAGTTCCGTGAGCAAATGTCGGCGGCGGGCTTTACCCTGGCGGGAGCCGATCACGCCATTATTCCGGTCATGCTTGGTGATGCGGTAGTGGCGCAGAAATTTGCCCGAGAGCTGCAAAAAGAGGGCATTTACGTCACCGGTTTCTTCTATCCGGTCGTTCCGAAAGGTCAGGCGCGTATTCGTACCCAGATGTCTGCGGCGCATACCCCTGAGCAAATTACGCGTGCAGTAGAAGCATTCACGCGTATTGGTAAACAACTGGGCGTTATCGCCTGAGGATGTGAGATGAAAGCGTTATCCAAACTGAAAGCGGAAGAGGGCATCTGGATGACCGACGTCCCTGTACCGGAACTCGGGCATAACGATCTGCTGATTAAAATCCGTAAAACAGCCATCTGCGGGACTGACGTTCACATCTATAACTGGGATGAGTGGTCGCAAAAAACCATCCCGGTGCCGATGGTCGTAGGCCATGAATATGTCGGTGAAGTGGTAGGTATTGGTCAGGAAGTGAAAGGCTTCAAAATCGGCGATCGCGTTTCTGGCGAAGGCCATATCACCTGCGGTCACTGTCGCAACTGTCGTGGCGGTCGTACCCATCTGTGCCGCAACACGATCGGCGTCGGCGTTAACCGTCCGGGCTGCTTCGCCGAATATCTGGTGATCCCGGCGTTCAACGCCTTCAAAATCCCAGACAATATCTCCGACGACCTGGCTTCCATTTTTGATCCCTTCGGTAACGCCGTGCATACCGCGCTGTCGTTCGATCTGGTTGGCGAGGATGTGCTGGTCTCTGGTGCAGGTCCGATAGGTATTATGGCTGCGGCGGTGGCGAAACACGTTGGTGCACGCAATGTGGTGATCACTGATGTTAACGAATACCGCCTTGAGCTGGCGCGCAAAATGGGTATCACCCGTGCGGTTAACGTCGCGAAAGAAAACCTTAATGATGTGATGGCTGAACTGGGCATGACCGAAGGCTTTGATGTCGGTCTGGAAATGTCCGGTGCGCCGCCAGCGTTTCGTACCATGCTTGACACCATGAACCACGGCGGCCGTATTGCGATGCTGGGTATTCCGCCGTCTGATATGTCTATCGACTGGACCAAAGTGATCTTTAAAGGCTTGTTCATTAAAGGTATTTACGGTCGTGAGATGTTTGAAACCTGGTACAAGATGGCGGCGCTGATTCAGTCTGGCCTCGATCTCTCGCCGATCATTACCCATCGTTTCTCTATCGATGATTTCCAGAAGGGCTTTGACGCTATGCGTTCGGGCCAGTCCGGGAAAGTAATTCTGAGCTGGGATTAACACGAACAAGGGCTGGTATTCCAGCCCTTTTATCTGGGGATAATCTGTTGAATATGTAAAATCCTGTCAGTGTAATAAAGAGTTCGTAATTGCGCTGATCTCTTATATAGCTGTTCTCATTATCTCTCTACCCTGAAGTGACTCTCTCACCTGTAAAAATAATATCTCACAGGCTTAATAGTTTCTTAATACAAAGCCTGTAAAACGTCAGGATAACTTCAGAGGTCGTCGGTAATTTATGATGAACAGCACCAATAAACTTAGTGTTATTATTCCGTTATATAATGCGGGCGATGATTTCCGCACTTGTATGGAATCTTTAATTACGCAAACCTAGACTGCTCTGGAAATCATTATTATTAACGATGGTTCAACGGATAATTCTGTTGAAATAGCAAAGCATTACGCAGAAAACTATCCGCACGTTCGTTTGTTGCATCAGGCGAATGCTGGCGCATCGGTAGCGCGTAATCGTGGGATCGAGGTGGCGACGGGCAAATATGTCGCTTTTGTCGATGCTGACGATGAGGTCTATCCCACCATGTACGAAACGCTGATGACCATGGCGTTAGAGGACGACCTCGACGTGGCGCAGTGCAACGCTGACTGGTCTTTTCGTGAAACGGGAGAAACCTGGCAATCCATCCCCAGCGATCGCCTTCGCTCAACCGGCGTATTAACCGGCCCGGACTGGCTGCGGATGGGGCTTTCTTCGCGCCGTTGGACTCACGTTGTCTGGATGGGGGTTTATCGCCGTGATGTTATTGTTAAAAATAACATTAAATTTATTGCCGGATTACATCATCAGGATATTGTCTGGACAACAGAATTCATGTTTAACGCGCTGCGTGCGCGATATACCGAGCAATCATTATATAAATATTATCTGCATAATACGTCAGTGAGTCGGTTGCATAGACAAGGGAATAAAAACCTTAATTATCAACGTCACTATATTAAGATTACCCGCCTGCTGGAGAAATTAAATCGAAATTATGCCGACAAAATTACGATTTATCCGGAATTTCATCAGCAAATAACTTACGAAGCATTGCGTGTTTGCCATGCGGTGCGCAAAGAGCCGGATATTCTTACCCGCCAACGGATGATTGCCGAGATATTTACTTCCGGTATGTATAAGCGCCTGATTACCAATGTGCGCAGCGTGAAGGTCGGTTACCAGGCGTTACTGTGGTCTTTCCGCTTATGGCAATGGCGCGACAAAACGCGGTCGCACCATCGCATTACGCGTAGCGCCTTTAATTTGCGCTAGCGTTAAACTTCGCCGCTTCGGGCTGTTTGCCCCAGCCTTGCCACTGATGCTGGAAGTAAACGATCAGCGTGCTCTGGCTGATGCTTTCGCTTAATACTTCAAAGAAGCGATTAGCATAAACAGGTTCTATCGGTTTCTTCGGTTTGCACAGCTTCACGCCACGGAACGGATTACGCGGTGCATCAGGCACAGCGTTTTTCGGCGGTGTAGAAGTATCAACCTGCGGTTCATTCAGCAAGCTGCTGGCTTTCACCAGCGTAATGTCTGGCGGCAGGTTATAAACCATCTGTTGTAGCACGCGTACCGTTAAAGGGTGAGGATGCCCAATGGCAATGGTTGAACCGTTGCGACGCGCCAGATCAATTGCGCGATTAAATTGCACACGGATGTCCGCTTCGTTCTGCGAATCGTCGAGGAACACCTTCCGTTTAATAACCTTCACGCCAGTACCTTGCGCGGCGCGCATCGCCTGGGTATTACCGATGGTTACGCTGTCGAGGAAGTAAAGATTGTAACGCTCCAGTGCCTGCATCACTTTCTGCATACCAAACAGGTTAGAGGTCATCTTGCTACCCATGTGGTTGTTGATCCCCACGGCATAGGGCACGTTATTGACCGCACTACGAATAATGCGCTCAATTTCGTCGCTGCTCATCTCCGGGCGCAGCGTATTTTTCTCCAGCGGCTGTTTACTCAGTGGTGCCATCGGGAGATGAATCAACACTTCGTGCCCGCTGTTATGCGCTTTGGTCGCCATCTCTCTGGCGTGCGGTGAATCGGGTAATACAGCGACGGAGATAGCGGAGGGCATCGCCAGCACCTGGTTTTCGTTGTGCGGGCGATACCCAAAATCATCAATGACGATGGCAAGTTTGCCAGCAAGTACGGGGGAGGAGAGCGCCAACAGAGCGGCAAATGCAAGAACGTTACGACGAAATGGAAACAAAACTTATCTTCCCAACCACGGCTGTGGATTGACCGCCTGACCCTGGCGGCGAATTTCGAAATAGAGTGAAGGCCGACCCTGACCGCCACTGCTGCCCACCAGTGCAATTGGCTGGCCCGCGCGAACCTGCGAACCAACGCTCACCAGTGCGCTCTGATTATAGCCGTAAAGACTCATGTCGCCTTTACCGTGCTCAACCACCACCACCAGACCGTAACCTTGCAGCCAGTCAGCCAGAATCACTCGACCGTCGGCAATTGCTTTAACTTCAGTACCTTCAGAGGCACCGATAACCATCCCTTTCCAGCGTAATTCACCCTGTAGCTGCTCGCCATAGCGATGCAGCGTCGGCCCGCGAACTGGCCAGAATGCCTGACCACGCGGCGCACCCAGACCACCAGTTCGGGACATCAGCGATTTTTCGCTTTCGGTCGGTTTGTAGGTGGTGCCTTTGCGCGTCGCTTCTTTCTGGCGGTCGCGAACCGCCTGGGCCTCACGCGCTTCTCGTTCAGCACGCGCTTTCGCCGCGGCTTCCGCACGGGCAATGCTGTTACGCAGACGGGATTCGTTGGCACGCAGTTCACTTAGCTGCTGCTGACCTTGCTGGATGGAAGATTCCAGCCCCGCCAGCGTCTTTTTACGCTCGTTCAGAGCCTGAGTCAGTTTCGCCTGTTGGGCGCGCTGTTCATATAACAGCGTTTGTTGCTCGCTTTGTTTCTCTTCCAGTTCAGCACGCTGCATGGCGACTTCTTCACGCGTTTGCTTCAACTGGGCAATGGTTTCTTGTCGCGCCTGGTTGAGATAGCCGAAATAAGCCTGTAAACGCTGTCCACACTGGCTTTCTTCACCGCTGAGAATTAGCTGAATACCGGTATGCTCGCCCTGACGGAATGCGGCATCCAGTTGTGCGGCGAGGCTGCGCTCCTGGGCGGCTTTTTGCTGCTCCAGTTTGGCAATCGACGCGTTCATCTCATCAATCTGTTTATTGAGTTGATTGAGCGTGTTTTGCGTTTCGCGCAGCTTACGGGTGGCTTCAGAGATCGCTTCTTCCTGCTTTTTCAATTGTGCGAGCAGGCTTGCGCGTTGTTGTTGCTTTTGGCGTACCGCGCGCTCTTTTGCGGCGATATCGGCCTGAATAGATTTGAGTTGGTCACGCTCATCCGCGTGGGCGGAAAAGGCGCACAACAATACGCCAGCGCTAAGAACGCTGGCGTAGATGATGGGCCTGATTGCAAACCTGCGCGGTTTCACGGCCCGTGTCATGGTATTAATCGCCTTTCCCCTCATGGGGAGGGATTATTCCACGATGAACAGCGGCTTACCAGTCATCTCTTGCGGGATTTCCATACCCATCAGCGACAACATGGTCGGCGCGATGTCAGAAAGTTTGCCGCCTGCAACCGCTTTCACGTTCTTATCACCAACGTAAATCAGCGGAACTGGCAGGTTGGTGTGTGCCGTGTGTGCCTGACCCGTTGCCGGATCGCGCATCTGTTCAGCGTTACCGTGGTCAGCGGTGATCAGCAGTTGTCCACCCACGGACTCAACCGCTTTCGCGACTTCTTCCACGCAGTGATCCAGTGCTTCAACCGCTTTAACCGCCGCTTCCATCACCCCGGTGTGACCTACCATGTCGCCGTTCGGATAGTTACAGATAATGGTGTCGTATTTGCCGCTCTTGATGGCCGCAACCAGTTTTTCGGTCAGCTCTGCGGAGCTCATTTCCGGTTGCAGATCGTAGGTAGCCACTTTCGGTGAGTTGATCAGAATGCGATCTTCGCCTTTGAATGACTCTTCTACGCCACCGTTGAAGAAGAAAGTAACGTGGGCATATTTTTCGGTTTCGGAAATACGCAACTGAGTTTTGTCGTTTTTCGCCATCCACTCGCCGAAGGTGTTAACCAGGGAAGCGGGTGGGTAAGCAACCGCAGTTTTGATGTCAGCGGCGTATTCGGTCAGCATCACGAAATCGACGTTAACCACTTTCTTACGCGCGAAGCCGTCGAAATCTGCGTTTACGAATGCACGAGTGATTTCGCGCGCGCGGTCAGCACGGAAGTTCATGAAAATCAGCGCATCGCCGTCTTCCATTGCCGCATCTGGCTGACCTTCTGCACGAATAACGGTCGCTTTCACGAACTCGTCGTTTTCGTCGCGAGCATAAGCTGCCTGCAAACCAGCAACGGCAGTATCGGCCTGGAACTCACCCTGCGCCAGAGTCAGCAGGTCATAGGCTTTTTCAACGCGATCCCAACGGTTATCGCGGTCCATCGCGTAGTAACGACCAATGATGGACGCTACGCGGCCTTTACCCAGCGCAGCAAATTTCTCTTCAAATTTTTTCAGCGAGGATTCAGCACTGCGCGGCGGGGTGTCGCGACCGTCAAGGAATGCGTGCAGGTAGATTTTTTCTGCGCCGCGTTCAGCTGCCAGTTCTACCATCGCCATGATGTGATCTTCGTGGCTGTGTACGCCGCCTGCGGAGAGCAGACCCATAATGTGTACTGCTTTACCTGCGTTTTTCGCTTTATCTACCGCGCCAGTCAGCACTGGATTAGCAAAGAAAGCGCGATCTTTGATTTCAACGTCCAGACGAGTCAGGTCCTGATACACGATGCGGCCGGCACCCAGGTTAACGTGGCCTACTTCGGAGTTACCCATCTGACGGTCAGGCAGACCGACTTCCAGACCGGAAGCGTCGATCAGGGTATGCGGACGATTGGCCCACAGTGCATCCATTACCGGGGTTTTAGCACTAAAAATGGCGTTATCCTGCTGTTCTTCACGATAGCCATAGCCATCCAGAATCACCAGTACCATAGGTTTTTTAGAAACCGACATTGCGACAACCTCATACTCAAGAGTCAAAATTTGCGTAATTTTACTACAGCTGAATCGATAAAATAGCCTCTGAAGATCAAAATATACGACCGCTCGCGGCAAGCCGATGCCAGATTTGCGCTTTTTTTTCGTCGTGCCCCGCAAAATTGCATTCCAGTTAACGCGCTGGCTGTATTTGCCGCACCGCGCAGGTATACTCCTTTCCTGGTTTTTTTAATCACTACGTCGGGAGTTGTTACCCCCCATGCAAGAAATTATGCAATTTGTTGGCCGTCATCCCATACTGAGTATCGCTTGGATCGCGTTACTGGTGGCGGTTCTTGTGACTACGTTTAAGAGCCTGACCTCGAAAGTGAAGGTGATTACTCGTGGTGAAGCTACGCGTCTGATCAACAAAGAAGACGCTGTGGTTGTGGATTTACGTCAGCGTGATGACTTCCGTAAAGGCCATATCGCAGGTTCTATCAATCTGTTGCCGAGCGAAATCAAAGCCAACAATGTTGGTGAGCTTGAGAAGCACAAAGACAAACCGGTTATCGTGGTAGACGGTTCTGGCATGCAGTGCCAGGAGCCTGCAAACGCGCTGACGAAAGCTGGTTTTGCGCAAGTATTCGTGCTGAAAGAGGGCGTTGCTGGCTGGGCTGGCGAAAACTTGCCTCTGGTGCGCGGCAAATAATTTACCTGTCGTCTTTCATGATGCAGGCCGTTAGCTGCAATTAGGCCCCCAGCGACTTATTGTTATAAGCTTCTGGGGACACTCCATTTTGCAGCCGCCCTGCAACATGAAATTTCAGGGTAAAAAAACAGGAGCTAAATTATGGCCAATGTTGAAATCTATACCAAAGAAACCTGCCCGTATTGCCATCGTGCAAAAGCACTGCTGAGCAGCAAGGGCGTGAGTTTTCAGGAGTTGCCGATCGATGGCAATGCCGCCAAGCGTGAAGAGATGATCAAACGCAGCGGTCGCACCACGGTTCCCCAGATTTTTATTGACGCACAGCACATTGGCGGCTGTGATGACTTGTATGCATTGGATGCACGTGGTGGACTGGATCCCCTGCTGAAATAACGTGTGAACGTTGGCATTACATTGCGCAGTATTTAAGGACAACACTTAAGGGTTTTCTACACATGTCAGAACAAAACAACACTGAAATGACTTTCCAGATCCAACGTATTTATACCAAGGATATCTCTTTCGAAGCGCCGAACGCGCCGCACGTTTTCCAGAAAGATTGGCAACCAGAAGTTAAACTTGATCTGGATACGGCATCTTCCCAACTGGCAGATGACGTATACGAAGTGGTACTGCGTGTTACCGTAACGGCCTCCCTGGGCGAAGAAACCGCGTTCCTGTGTGAAGTTCAGCAGGGCGGTATTTTCTCCATCGCGGGTATCGAAGGCACCCAGATGGCACATTGCCTGGGCGCATACTGCCCGAACATTCTGTTCCCGTATGCTCGTGAGTGCATCACCAGCATGGTATCCCGCGGTACATTCCCGCAACTGAACCTTGCGCCGGTTAACTTCGATGCGCTGTTCATGAACTATTTGCAGCAGCAGGCTGGCGAAGGTACTGAAGAACATCAGGATGCCTGATGAACCAACGTAATGCTTCAATGACTGTGATCGGTGCCGGCTCGTACGGCACGCTCTTGCCATTACCCTGGCAAGAAATGGCCACGAGGTTGTCCTCTGGGGCCATGACCCTGAACATATCGCAACGCTTGAACGCGACCGCTGTAACGCCGCGTTTCTCCCCGATGTGCCTTTTCCCGATACGCTCCATCTTGAAAGCGATCTCGCCACTGCGCTGGCAGCCAGCCGTAATATTCTCGTCGTCGTACCCAGCCATGTCTTTGGTGAAGTGCTGCGCCAGATTAAACCGCTGATGCGTCCTGATGCGCGTCTGGTGTGGGCGACCAAAGGGCTGGAAGCGGAAACCGGACGTCTGTTACAGGACGTGGCGCGTGAGGCCTTAGGCGATCAAATTCCGCTGGCGGTTATCTCTGGCCCAACGTTTGCGAAAGAACTGGCGGCAGGTTTACCGACGGCTATTTCGTTGGCCTCTACCGACCAGACCTTTGCCGATGATCTCCAACAATTGCTGCACTGTGGCAAAAGTTTCCGCGTTTACAGCAACCCGGATTTCATCGGTGTGCAGCTTGGCGGTGCGGTGAAAAACGTCATTGCCATTGGCGCGGGGATGTCCGACGGTATCGGTTTTGGTGCGAATGCGCGTACGGCACTGATCACCCGTGGGCTGGCTGAAATGTCGCGTCTTGGCGCGGCGCTGGGTGCCGAGCCTGCCACCTTTATGGGCATGGCGGGGCTGGGCGATCTTGTGCTTACCTGTACCGACAACCAGTCGCGTAACCGCCGTTTTGGCATGATGCTCGGTCAGGGCATGGATGTACAAAGCGCGCAGGAGAAGATTGGTCAGGTGGTGGAAGGCTACCGCAATACGAAAGAAGTCCGCGAACTGGCGCATCGCTTCGGCGTAGAAATGCCAATAACCGAGGAAATTTATCAAGTATTATATTGCGGAAAAAACGCGCGCGAGGCAGCATTGACGTTATTAGGTCGTGCACGCAAGGACGAGCGCAGCAGCCACTAACCCCAGGGAACCTTTGTTACCGCTATGACCCGGCCCGCGCAGAACGGGCCGGTCATTATCTCATCGTGTGGAGTAAGTAATGTCGTGTGAAGAACTGGAAATTGTCTGGAACAATATTAAAGCCGAAGCCAGAACGCTGGCGGACTGTGAGCCAATGCTGGCCAGTTTTTACCACGCGACGCTACTCAAGCACGAAAACCTTGGTAGTGCACTGAGCTACATGCTGGCGAACAAGCTGTCATCGCCAATTATGCCTGCTATTGCTATCCGTGAAGTGGTGGAAGAAGCCTACGCCGCTGACCCGGAAATGATCGCCTCTGCGGCCTGTGATATTCAGGCGGTGCGTACCCGCGACCCGGCAGTCGATAAATACTCAACCCCGTTGTTATACCTGAAGGGTTTTCATGCCTTGCAGGCCTATCGCATCGGTCACTGGTTGTGGAATCAGGGGCGTCGCGCATTGGCAATCTTTCTGCAAAACCAGGTTTCTGTGACGTTCCAGGTCGATATTCACCCGGCAGCAAAAATTGGCCGTGGCATTATGCTCGACCACGCCACGGGCATCGTTGTGGGTGAAACGGCGGTAATTGAAAACGACGTATCGATTCTGCAATCTGTGACGCTTGGCGGTACGGGTAAATCTGGTGGTGACCGTCACCCGAAAATTCGTGAAGGTGTGATGATTGGCGCGGGCGCGAAAATCCTCGGCAATATTGAAGTTGGTCGCGGCGCGAAGATTGGCGCAGGTTCCGTGGTGCTGCAACCGGTGCCGCCGCATACAACCGCCGCTGGCGTTCCGGCTCGTATTGTCGGTAAACCAGACAGCGATAAGCCATCAATGGATATGGACCAGCATTTCAACGGTATTAACCATACATTTGAGTATGGGGATGGGATCTAATGTCCTGTGATCGTGCCGGATGCGATGTAATCATCTATCCGGCATACAGTAACTAATCTCTCAACAACGCTCCCGGATATCCCAGCTGCCGCCAGGCTTCATACACCACTACCGACACCGCATTGGACAGATTCATGCTGCGGCTGTCCGGCACCATCGGAATGCGAATTTTTTGTTCAGCGGGCAGGGCATCAAGAATGCTCGCTGGCAGGCCGCGTGTTTCCGGGCCGAACATCAGATAATCGCCATCCTGATAGCTTACGGCGCTGTGAGCAGGCGTACCTTTCGTGGTGAGGGCAAACAGGCGCTGGGGATTTTCTGCTTCGAGGAACGCGCGATAGTCATGATGACGCGTAACGGCGGTAAACTCGTGATAGTCCAGCCCCGCGCGGCGCAGGCGCTTATCGTCCCAGGCAAATCCCATCGGTTCGATGATATGCAGACGAAAGCCGGTATTAGCGCAAAGACGGATGATGTTGCCAGTATTTGGCGGAATTTCTGGTTCGTAAAGTACGATGTTTAGCATACTGCCCCCTTAGTGCGGGGGCAGGATAGCAGAAAATTGGTGAACCGTGCGGCCTTTTCCCCTCACCCCGGCCCTCCCCCTGTCTCTTGATCAGGAGATCTGATCAAGAGACAGCTCCCTGAGGGAGAGGGTTAGGGGGGTGCCCCTATTAAGTTGTCAAGCATGTTATGACCCCTGCGGGGTATAAAAAGTCCCGTCGCGCATCATGGCGAACAGAATGTCGCAGCGTCGTCTCGCCAGGGCGATAAGCGCCTGATTGTGTCGTTTTCCCTGACTCATTTTGCGGGTGTAGTAAGCCCTGGAGAGCGGATCCCTGAG
>NZ_MIIV01000087.1:0-8128 GCF_001743015.1 Shigella sp. FC1567 | reverse complement strand
TGTCGCCATTGTTCGATTAACGCGTATTTTTCAGCGACTCCTGTGCAAAATACGCTGTTGCTTTTTTTAATATATCTCGCTCAAGGCGAGCTTCATTTAACGCCTTACGCAGTTGCAGAATTTCAGATTCCAGTTCAGCCACCGTGCGGGAACCAGGAGTACCGAGCCCTTTTCTGGCGGCGGTAACCCATTGTCCTAAAGTGCCTTCAGGAAGGGATAATCGGGAAGCGCCTTCACTGATCGAAAGTTGATTTTCAAGAACCGTTCTGACAGCTTCGGCTTTGAACTCTTTAGAGTAACGTTGGTTTTTTCTGCTCATTATTAGCTCCTTCTGATGCCATTCTATTTCAGGAAGGAGTGTCCGTTAAACTCAGGCTACCTCAATGTGATTAATCAACTGGCAGATAAACAAACCATTAAACAAACTTTATTTGCCCGTCAGCCAGCAAAAATCCACAAACCCTATCCAACTAATAGCAAGATTATTATGGGAGATGTACTGAATCATGCAGCACTGAAGCAGGCCATGCAGGGACAGGACGTTGTGTATGCCAACCTTACGGGGGAAGATTTAGATATTCAGGCAAATTCAGTGATCGCTGCGATGAAAGCCTGTGATGTTAAACGTCTGATCTTTGTTCTTTCCCTCGGTATTTATGATGAAGTTCCAGGAAAATTTGGCGAATGGAATAATGCAGTTATTGGTGAGCCCCTAAAACCATTCCGCAGGGCTGCGGATGCAATTGAGGCTTCTGGACTGGAATATACAATTCTTCGCCCTGCCTGGCTGACTGATGAAGATATTATTGATTATGAGCTTACCTCACGCAATGAACCATTCAAAGGTACGATCGTATCACGTAAGAGTGTCGCAGCATTAATCACAGATATCATCGATAAACCTGAGAAACACATTGGTGAGAATATAGGTATCAATCAACCCGTGACTGATGGTGACAAGCCATTATTCATGTAAATCAATTACATAGTTACCATCGTAATGTACTATGTGCAGTACGATTTATTAAACTTATTAAGGTGAACTGATCAATCCGATGCGATTAACATGTGTAGAACCAGTAAGAATAAAATACGCCATGTATATAACATTACGACTTACATCTAAGTCAGCATAATTCTAATATCTGCACATCAATAAAAATGCAAACAACTTCCGGCAAAAAAAGTGATACAAGATCGATGACATAGCGTTGAAGAAAAGGATTTGATAATCCGCAAAATTTGCACAACACTGCCTGTAATACTTCCTGAACCAGAGACGATCATGACCGTAACCCGCCCACGCGCCGAACGCGGCGCATTTCCGCCCGGAACAGAACATTACGGACGTTCATTATTGGGCGCGCCGTTAATCTGGTTTCCTGCCCCTGCAGCCAGCCGCGAAAGTGGTTTGATTCTGGCTGGCACTCACGGTGATGAAAACTCTTCGGTCGTCACGCTCTCCTGTGCTCTGCGGACGTTGACACCTTCTTTGCGCCGCCATCATGTGGTGCTGTGTGTGAATCCTGACGGCTGCCAGCTGGGGTTACGGGCCAATGCTAATGGTGTGGATTTAAACAGAAACTTTCCGGCGGCGAACTGGAAGGAAGGTGAAACGGTTTATCGCTGGAACAGCGCCGCTGAAGAACGTGATGTCGTATTACTGACAGGTGACAAACCTGGCTCAGAACCTGAAACCCAGGCGCTGTGCCAGCTTATACACCGCATTCAACCTGCCTGGGTGGTCTCATTCCACGATCCACTGGCCTGTATTGAAGATCCCAGACACAGCGAATTAGGCGAATGGCTGGCCCAGGCGTTTGAATTGCCTCTGGTAACCAGCGTCGGTTATGAAACGCCTGGCTCTTTCGGCAGTTGGTGTGCAGATCTCAACTTGCATTGCATCACCGCAGAGTTTCCGCCCATCTCCTCCGACGAAGCCAGCGAAAAATATCTCTTTGCGATGGCAAACTTGCTGCGCTGGCATCCTAAAGATGCAATTCGCCCGTCGTGAACTGAAGCGCCGGTTCCACATCTACCGCCAGCCAGGTCGGTCCGTCAAGATCGGCGAAACTGACCTGCGGCACCAGCGGTAAAGCGGCGCTAATGGCACGAGAGGTACACAACATGCAGCCCAGCATCAGACTGAAACCTTGTGCACGCGCTTCAGTCGCCAGCGCCAGCGCTTCCGTCAGACCACCGGTTTTATCGAGCTTAATGTTAACCATCTCATAGCGCCCTTTCAGCGCCTTCAGATTGCTACGTGTATGACAACTCTCATCAGCACAAATCGGCAACGGATGAATAAAATTCTCCAGCGCCGCATCGTCCTGCGCAGGAAGGGGTTGTTCAAGCATCGCAACGCCTAAATCCGCCAATAGCTGGCAACGCGCCGCCAACCCTTCTGCACGCCAGGATTCATTTGCATCAACGATCAGCGTCGCATCGGGCACAGCTGTGCGAATTGCCACCATCCGCTCACTAATAAGATGGTTATCCAGCTTCACTTTCAGTAATTTCGCGCCTGCCTGCCAGAGTGTTGATGCACTATTGGCCATCTGATCAGGCGTACCGATGACTACCGTCTGTGCAGTGATAACTGTCTCGGGAAGCGTTATGCCGATCAAATCAGCCAGCGATTGCTGCTGTTTTCGCGCGGCCAGATCCCACAATGCACAATCCAGCGCATTACGTGCTGCGCCGGCAGGGAGAATTTTTTGCAACTCCTCCCGTGTCAGCCCTTTCTCTAATTGCGACACGACGCTCATAATTTGCGCCATTACCGAGGCATCACTTTCTCCATAACGCGGATACGGCGTGCATTCGCCGGTGCCTTTAATACCCTCTTCTTCCAGTTCAACCACCACCACGCGCGCTTCACTGCGACTTCCCCGGGCAATCACAAACGGGGTATGTAAGGGCTAGGCTTCCTCAAATACCTTAACGGTTCTCATCTTTACTCCTTGTTGTCGCGGTGGTCTGCGGATTAAGCGCAAATAGCGTTTGCTGTGTTATTGACAGTTAGCATAAACTAGGTGTGACGTTAACTATATGTAAACAGGAAAGATAATCATGTCACAAACCGTTCATTTCCAGGGCAACCCGGTTACAGTCGCCAATTCCATCCCGCAGGCGGGTAGCAAAGCGCAGACTTTTACTCTCGTGGCAAAAGATCTGTCTGACGTCACCCTCGGTCAGTTTGCGGGTAAACGCAAAGTGCTGAACATTTTCCCGAGTATTGATACCGGTGTTTGCGCCGCATCAGTACGTAAGTTTAACCAACTGGCAACCGAGATCGACAACACCGTTGTGCTGTGTATTTCTGCCGATCTGCCGTTCGCCCAGTCTCGTTTCTGCGGCGCAGAAGGTCTGAACAACGTTATCACCCTCTCCACTTTCCGTAACGCTGAATTTCTGCAAGCCTTCGGTGTGGCAATTGCTGATGGCCCACTGAAAGGTCTGGCAGCGCGTGCCGTTGTGGTTATTGACGAAAATGACAATGTGATTTTCAGCCAGCTGGTGGATGAAATCACCACCGAGCCGGATTACGAAGCAGCTCTGGCTGTACTGAAAGCATAAGTTAATATGCCTGATGGTGTTGCACCATCAGGCATATTCGCGCTTACTCTTCGTTCTTCTTCTGGCTTAAGCCATATTCCCGCAACTTATTGGCAATCGCGGTATGTGAAACGCCGAGACGTTTTGCCAGTTTGCGCGTGCTGGGATAATTGCGATAAAGCTGGGTTAATACCGAGCGTTCAAAACGGCTGGTGATTTCGTCCAGCGAACCTTCCATCGCATCTTCGCCCACGGCTACCGTTGCGGCGTCATAATCCGGCAACAAAATATCCTGTGGACGCAGCTCATAACCGTCCAGTTGTGTCAGTGCGCGATATATAGCGTTCTTTAACTGCCGCACATTTCCCGGCCACGCATAACGCGTAAGTACAGTATTCAGGTCAGCGGCCAGTTTCGGACGCGGCACGCCCTGCTCGTCGGCAAAGCGGGCGACGAACAGCTCAGTTAACGGCATGATGTCCTGCGGACAGTCACGTAGCGGCGGCAGATTGAGCGTCAACACGTTCAGACGATAATAGAGATCTTCACGGAACATGCCTTTTTGCACCAGTTCGACCAGATTCTTCTGCGTAGCGCAAATCACCCGCACATCGACATGCACCTCATGGTCTTCGCCAACCCGACGGAAAGTGCCATCATTAAGAAAACGCAGTAATTTCGCCTGCATCCGTGGTGACATTTCCCCTATTTCATCCAACAGCACCGAACCACCGTTCGCCTGCTCAAAGAATCCTTTCTTCCCTTCCGGAGCATGACCAAACAGTTCACTCTCGACCGCATCTTCCGGTATAGACGCACAGTTCAGCGCCAGGTAAGGTTTGCCCGCTCTGGGGCTTGCCTGATGGCAGGCGTAGGCAAAGAGATCTTTACCTGTACCTGTGTCACCCGTAATCAGCAGCGGCGCGCTTAGCATCGCCAGTTTCTGCGCCTGTTCGACAACATGCTTCATTTTCGGGCTGACGGCGACAATTTGACTGAAGGCGCTGACGTCCTGGGCGGCGACATTTTGCAACTGGCGGCCCATACGAATCGTTGATCGCAACATCACCACCGCACCGGTCAGGACGTGTTGATCATTTTCATCCTGAAGATAAACAGGCGTAATCTCCATCAGGAAATTCTGCCCATTAATAACGACATGCTCGTTATGCGAATCTTGCGGTTCGCTTTCCAGCCAACGTAAAAAATTAAAGCCGTTAATCAATTGTGCGGCGGTATGGTTGCGCAGGCGATCCAATTTTTGCCCAAAAAGCTGACAGCTCGCCGGGTTCGCCATATCCACTTTGCTTTTCATATCGACAGAGAGCACAGGTTCGGGCAACGCCTCCAGTAACGCGCTCAACGCCAGATGCTCACGTTCGGAAGGCATCCACGGGACAGTACGCACATCGGTAACACCTGCAATACGGCGTATTTCGGCCATCAGACTGCTGAAACTCTCAAACTCCAGTTCAGCAAAATTGAGGTAGATTCGCCCAATGGGATCAATCTCAATACCGCGTAAATCAATGCCTCTTAGCACGAGTAGATCGAGTAATTCGCGGGTCAGACCGAGTCGGTCTTCACAAAAGACTTCCAGACGCATGGGAACCTTCACCTGAAAAAAGAACAATTAATATGATGATATGACACTATTTGGATAGCAGGAAGGTTTCTGTCAACAATCATTGACACAAAGACGGAAAAACGGGCACTTCGGCGTAAAGATATCCGGTCAGCACCCGATATTGCATTATTTTTCGCTGGGCGTTTTGCCTTTTTGCAGCGTTTCTTTCACCTGACCGATAAGCTGACGACGGAAATCCCCGAGGCGAGGTTTGTCATCGTCAATCCACGGCAGCGGGCGGCAAAGCTCCATAGCTTTAATCCCGAGTCTGCCGTCAGAAGTCCAGCACCAATTCCCTGAGCTGCGCGGGTAGACAAACGAGCAGCGAGATCTTGCGACATCCAGTCCATCCCCACTTCGCGCACCAGTTCGCTGGCTCCGGCAAAAGCGATATTCAGCAATACCAGCTTAAACAGACGCAAACGGCTGTAATACCCCAGTTCAATGCCATACAGCGTGGCGATGCGATTAATTAAACGCAGATTGCGCCAGGCGATAAACGCCATATCGACCAACGCCAGCGGGCTGACCGCAATCATCAACGTTGATTCCGCCGCCGAACGGCAGATTTCGCGCCGCGCCTGGGCATCTAAAACTGGCTGGACCAAATGCGCATACAAACTGACCACTTCACGGTCGTTTTGCGTTTCATGGATTGAGGCATACCAGCGTTGCAGCGCTGGATGAGACTGATCAATACCCGCCTGCTGCGCCAGTTTTTCGCAAAATGCGCGGCCTTTGCCCGTGCCGTGGCTGTGCAACAAATCGCGCGCTTCGTCGCGTTCATGGGCGCGCTGTCGCAAGCGCCATAAGCGCCGCCACTCTGTTACCACAGAACCTACGCCAGCGCCGATAATCAATGCCCCAGCGGCACATCCACCCAGCGCCACCCAGTCCTGAGTTTGCCAGGCATTCATTGTCCACTGTACACCCTGCCCGACAACGCTTGCGCCAAACAGAGCCAGCCCGCCCATCACCATTTTGCGCCACAGGCTGCGTTTCGGACGTAACGCTGCATCCATTACCGCTTCAACTTGCCCCTCTTCTTCAGGCGCTTCATCGAGCGTGGCCGGGGCAAAATTTTGCGCCTGATTTTCGTCAAAGGTCTGCTGCGCCCTGAATTTTGGATTCTGATCGACCTCCAGCGGACGTCGAAATCAATACGTGGTTTTAACGGTTCGGTCATCGCAATTTATCTCCTATTAAAAATTCCAGCGCGGCATCAAGACGAATATGCGGCAGCGGTTTGTCGACATCCATCACCTGCGGGCGAAACGCTTCAAACTGGAACCCTTGTTTGTCCCAGAACGCCTGACCGGGCAAACGCGCAGGAACTTCACCGGGATAAACGGTGAGTGGCGCACCATCGCTGAGCCGGTTACCGCGCAATGCCGGAATTTTCTCGCCGTTGACGTCAATAATGCCGCTGGTGGTCGCCTGCACCGAGGCCAGCCCCAGGCAATCCATACTAATCCCTTCAAACGCCGCATTTTGCCAGGCATCCTGAATCAGTTGTTGCAGTAATGAAACCATATTGGCGTGCTGATCGATGGTCACATGGTCCGCTTTAGTGGCAGCAAACAATAGCTTATCGATAACCGGCGAAAACAAACGCCGGAACAAGGTACGCTGCCCGTAGTGGAAACTTTGCATCAGCTGCGTCAGTGCCAGACGCATATCATTAAATGCCTGTGGCCCACTGTTGAGAGGTTGCAGGCAATCAACCAGCACAATCTGGCGGTCAAAGCGCAGAAAATGATTCTTATAGAACCCCTTCACCACCTTCTCGCAGTAATAATTAAACCGCTCGCGCAGCATTCCGGCATTGGTGTGCTTATCGGCCTGCGCCAGTTTGGACTCGCCCCAGGTATCGACATCCGGCCACGGGAAGAATTGCAGCGCGGGCGCACCTGCCATATCTCCTGGCAAGACAAAGCGCCCTGGCTGAATAAAGTGCAGCCCCTGCTGTTTACAGTGGTGGAGATAATCGGTCCACGCGGCGGCAATGTCTGCCAGCCGGTTTTCGTCGGCAGGTGCTAGCGGGTCCAGCCCTTCGCACATCATTCGCCATTTGACCGACCATTCGCCGCGCTGACCATTGAGTAAGCCCGTCATCTGGCGTGACCAGCTTAAATAGTCCTGCGCCAGCATCGGCAGGTCGAGCAACCATTCGCCGGGATAATCCACAATCTCCAGATACAGCGTGGAGGTGTCCTTGAAGTGGCGTAGCAGCGAATCGTTCGATTTAAAACGTAGCGCCAGGCGGATTTCACTGACGCCGCGCGTTGGCGTCGGCCAGGCGGGAGGATCGCCATATAACTGCGCCAGTCCTTCATCATATGTGAAGCGCGGAATGCCAAAGTCACGCTGAGGAATGCGTTTTACGCCCAGCAGGCGCTCTTCACGCACCGCGCTTAACAGCGGCAAGCGTGCTCCGGCGTGAATATTGAGCAACTGATTGACCATAGCAGTGATAAACGCTGTTTTGCCGCTGCGGCTTAGTCCGGTTACGGCGAGGCGCAGATGTCTGTCGACACCCCGATTCACCAGCGCATTAAGTTCATTTTTAAGTCGCTTCATTGCTGTCCTGTGCTGCTCTGAAGACCAGAAAAAAATCATTCGTAAGGATATGAATGTGGGGGCCAGGCCATTGATTATCAACTGCCCGTGTTGTCATCGACGGGCGAACTCCATAAGATGTGCAGCATTCACGTTCGGACGGAGTTCCTGGTAATGCTGCCAACTTACTGATTTAGTGTATGATGGTGATTTTAAGGTGCTTGCGTGGCTTCCATTTCCATCAGATGTCCTTCCTGCTCCGCTACTGAAGGCGTGGTGCGTAACGGCAAAAGCACTGCCGGACATCAGCGCTATCTCTGCTCTCATTGCCGTAAAACATGGCAACTACAGTTCACTTACACCGCCTCTCAGCCCGGTACGCAC